>CAZDYW010000173.1:0-6171 GCA_964509655.1 uncultured Anaerolineales bacterium | reverse complement strand
ATTGCATATAGCGTGCTATACTTGAAAGACCTTGGAGGGAAGAAAAGCACGGATGAAAACAAGGCCGCAAGTGACCACCACGACGGATAATGATATGCTGCACTGTTGGACACGGCATCTGCACTAGACGCAAGTATCGAAAGGGGAAGAGAATGAGTGAGATGAATTACCCAAAGTTTGAGGACCGCTGTATCATCTCCTGCGGGATGCTACGCCCCGAGATGACCTACCTGATGGAGACCGATTTCCTGAATCCACGTCGCATACTGTTCACGCCGCCGGGGTTGCATGCCTTGCCGGATAAGCTGGAGGAGCACCTTCTTAAAAGATTGGATCAAGCCAGGGAATGGTGTCCTGATCACAAGATCATTGTGGCGTATGGGAAGAAATGCTACATCAGCACCGACGAACCGCTCAAGCGCGTGGATGCTATCCTGCAGGATCACGGTCGGGAGATCGTCAGGGTTCAGGGAGAGTACGGCTACGACATGCTGGCCAGCTTCGAGGATCGACAGCGCATCAGTGGGGGAAGACAGGGGAAGATACTGTGGTTTACGCCAGCTTGGCTTCGGAGCTGGAAGGTGGTTTATCAGAGATACTTCGGCTGGGATGAGGCGGACGCTAACGCGAACTTCCCTGGTTTCTACGATAAGATCATCGTCCTGGACGGCCTTGGCATCGCCGAGGAGTACATGATGCAGCACGCTGAGGAGATACTGGAGCTGTTCGACTGGACGGGCCTGGAGGTAGAGTTTCAGCCCATCTCACTTGAGCGCTTCAAGGGGTTGTTGGTGGATAGCTTGGTGCGCACTGAAGGGCTTCTCTGACGCTCGGAGCGTCCTCGAAGTGGGATTCGGCACCGGTCATTTCACCCGCTGGTTGAGCGATGAGGAACTGGCGGCGGTAGGACTGGACATCTCAGCGCCAATGTTGGCGGAGGCAAGTCGGGTGGCACGGTGTGGCGTGCTCCTGGGCGTGCTCACCCGCCGGAGCGCACTTGGCCTGTGGTTAGTCGGTTGGTCGAGCGAGAGGAGTTCATAAGGAGGTGAGGATGATGATCTATCTGACACATTGGCTATGGCCGGTCGTTTCGGCCTTGCTGGCCACTCTTTTGCTCTGGTCACTGCTGCGGCAGCGCAATGAACGGCCGGCAATGCCGACATCTGCGCCTAGCGTGGCGGAGCGAGCAGAAGCGGAGGATATGCTGAAAGTGGCCTACGCCTTGCAAGAGGAAGAGGAAAGTCTGCGCATCGACGAGTTGGCTAGGGGCATGGGGCTCCCCAAGGCCCTGACCGAGCAAGGGATAGAGGCACTGCTTGCCTTTGGCTGGGTCGAGAAGGGCGCCCAGGGGGGCATCCGCCTGACCGATGAGGGCGAGGGTCACGCCCAGGATCTGATTCGCGCCCATCGTCTCTGGGAGCGTTACTTGGTGGACCGAGAGGGCGTGCCGCTGGATGCGGTCCACGCTGAGGCCCACCGTCGCGAGCACGACATGTCGCCGGAGGAGGTGGAGCAACTGGACGCCGAGCTGGGTCACCCGGCCTGGGACCCGCACGGGCATGCCATCCCGGCTCCCAAGTGCCGAGTGCCGTCATCGCCGGGGCACCCGCTCTCCGAGGAAGCCCAACCGGGGAGCCGGGTGCGCATTGTCTGCGTGGACGATGAACCTGCCCCGCTCCTGGCCCAATTGGTGGCGCTGGGGCTGGAGCCCGGCGTGGACGTCAAAGTCGTGGATCGACAGCCAGATCTCCTACGCTTGCAAATCGATGGCGAGACCATCCCACTGGCCCCCGCGGCTGCCCATCACATCCGCGTAGCGCCAGCCCCGACCCTGCCCCTGGAACTGGGGAGCTTGCCGACCGGGACACGGGCGCGGATCGTGGAGATCAAGGGCGTCGGGAAGCACCAGCGGCGTATGTTGGACATGGGCTTCGTCCCCGGCGCCAGCGTGAACGTGATCCGGAGGGCACCCCTGGGCGACCCCGTCGAGTACACCATCAAGGGCACGGCAGTGGCCCTGCGAAAACGTGAGGCCAACACAATCTTGGTGGAGGAGGTGGACAGTGGATAGAGAGCGTCCGATTGATCGGATCGTCGTCGGAATGGCCGGCAATCCTAACGTGGGCAAGAGCGCCATCTTCAACGCGCTGACCGGCGGGCGGCAGCACGTCGGCAATTGGCCGGGCAAGACCATCGAGCGGGCCGAGGGGCGTTTCCGCTTTCTGGATCAAGAGATTCACCTGGTGGACCTGCCCGGCACCTACAGCCTGGCCGCCCATTCGCCGGAGGAGATCGTGGCCCGCGATTACATTCTCTCCAAGGAATCTAATCTGGTGGTCAACGTCGTGGACGCTACCAGCCTGGAGCGCAACTTGAACCTGACTCTCCAGATTCTGGAGCTGACCGATCAGGTCGTGGTAGCGCTCAATCTGATGGACGAGGTCGAGCGGCGAGGCTGGGAGATAGATGTGGAGGCCCTAGAGGCAGCATTGGGGGTGCCCGTGATCCCCACGGTGGCGACCGAGGAGACGGGCCTGCCGGAACTGAAGGCCGCGCTGGTGGAAGTGGCCGAGGGCCATCACTCCACGGACCCGGCTGCGGTTGATTACGGCTTGACGGTCGAGGGGCACGTCGAGAGTCTGGAGCAAGACCTGGATCGCCTGGGAATTGGGGAGCGGAAGCGCTGGGTGGCCCTCCGCCTCCTAGAGGATGATCCGGAGATCGTCGGGGCGTTCCGGGCAGGGAACCTTTCAGCTTGCTGTCTGAAGGGGGATGCGGATCCACCATCCCCTCAGGCCCTCCGGGCGATTGTCCGGAAGGCGGAGCGACTGCGGGAGTCCACGGAGCCCGACGCCCGCGTGGAGATTGTCCGCCGCCGCTACGAGTTCGCCCACGAGGTGGTTCATCGAGCGATGCACCGCGTGCAGGCGGAGGAGGAGGGACTGGCCGAACGGATCGACCGCGTCATCACCCATCGGGTCTGGTCATGGCCCATCATGCTGGGCCTCCTGATCGCGGTGCTGTGGATCACGATCCAAGGCGCCAACGTCCCCTCCAGCATGCTGGATACCGCGTTCAGTTGGCTGGCAGGGCAAGCGCGTGATCTCCTCGTCGGCCTGAACGCTCCCTGGTGGGTCACCGGCGCCCTGGTGGACGGCCTGATCGTCGGCACCGGCACGGTCATCGCCGTGATGCTCCCACCGATGGTCATCTTCTTCACCGCCTTCAACCTACTGGAGGATATCGGCTTCATCCCCCGCGTGGCCTTCAACCTGGATCGCTTGATGCAAGCTGTCGGCTCCCAGGGCAAGCACACCCTGGTGGCGCTGATGAGCTTCGGCTGCAACGTCACCGGTGTCCTCACCTGCCGCATCATCGAGAACGCCAAGGACCGCATCGTCGCCATCGTCACCAGCCCGCTGATCCTGTGCAATGGTCGCTTTGGGGCCGGACTGGCGCTGATCATCCTCTTTTTCGGTAATCAGGCCCTGCTCGTCACGCTGATCTATCTGGCGATCAGCGTGGGTGCGATGCTGCTTGCGACCTGGGTGCTCAACCGTCTCCTCTTCAAGGAGGAACCGAGCGGCTTCGTGATGGAGCTGCCGCCCTACCGGACGCCTAAGTGGGGCCAGGTCATCTGGCGGACGCTGGTCGATCAGGTGGGCCACACGATGGGCCGGGCCGTGATGATCGCCGCGCCAGCGACGCTGCTGATCTGGCTGCTGGGGAACGTGCCTCACGGCGTCCCTTTCGAGCAGACCGCCGTCGGCTGGATGGTGCGAATGTTGGCGCCGTTGGGTCGGCCGCTAGGGCTCTCGGGTGAGATGCTCACCGCGTTGCTCTTCACGCTACCGGCCAAGGAGATCGTCGTCCCCTCGCTGGCGATGACCTATGGCCTGCAAGCGACGCTGGGAGAGTCGGGGGCCGTACTGGACTACCTGGCGCGAACCTGGTCGCCTTTGACGGCTTTCTCGTTTCTCACCTTCTATATGCTCTATCTCCCCTGCCTGGTCACCGTTTGGGCCACGTGGAAGGAGACGCGCAGCATCAAATGGACGTTGCTATCACTCCTGGTGCCGCTGACCATCGCCAGCGCGACCACGTTCCTGGTGTATGAGGGCGGGCGGCTGCTGGGTTTCTGAGGGAGCGCCAGTTTGGAACGGGGCTATAGTTGATCTCCTATTTCCATCTGAGTTTCGCATACGCCCCCATTTCGTGATAAGGGATATCGATTCAACAAGGAAAGTCAATGACAAAAGCGGAGGTCTTCTCAGGGGTATGCGGCTTCACCACTACCGTTGAGGCCGTGCAGGATGGCGACCAGCAAGTTCTGTTGACGATTGACAGCGAGTGTGAGGCCATACAGCGATTGGCAAAGGAGCTGGACGAGGTCGATCCTTTCCAGGAACTCACCTTCCGGAACGGGGGGCCACTCACACTACGGCTAGCCGCCGAGTGCCTCTGCCACACCGCCTGTCCAGTGCCGGCGGGGATCATCAAAGCGGTAGAGGTAGAAGCTGGTTTAGCTTTACCGGCTGATGCTTTCATTCGGATATCAGAGGAGGATGAGACCGCAGCCGGGTCAACCCGTCATAGTGTAGCAGGAGAAGCGGCTTTCGGGATACTCGGTGAAGCGTGAAGCGGCACAGATCAAGGAGCGTGATACCCGTGGATGGGTTTCGGCTCAACCATAGTGTGGTTGTTTGTAAATTGGTATAATCTCAATAGCCTGGGGTTTGAAAGGCTAGAAGCCAGAGTTTTCAGAAAACCCTGGCTTCTAGCCCCAACTATTGAGATGATGCGTAAATTGTACAGTACAATTTGGCGCAAACGGACCACGCTGAAAGAGATTTGGGATATCTTGCGAGGACAAGAGTGTGTTAGACGTGCGCCGCGAGCCAGGCAACCAGCTCTTCCAACCCCACATCTACTTGATCGCCTGATTTCATATCCCGCACCGTGGCCGTGCCGCTCTTCAACTCGTTTCCGCCGAGGATGATCGTGTAGCGCACGCCACGCTTGTCGGCCTCGCGGAGCTGGCTGCGCAATCCGCGCTCCCTGCCCAAGGCCAGGTAAACACCCACATCCGCCCGCCGTAAGGCGTCCATCAGCTCCATCGATTTCAGCCGGGGCTCACGTCCCAGGTAGGCCAGAAAAACCTTCGGCGTCGGCGCTGGAGGAGGCTCCACTCCCAGCTCTTCCATCACCATAATGATGCGCTCCAACCCCACGGCCACACCCACGCCCGGCGTCGGCGGGCCACCGAGGAGTTCGGCTAAGCCATCATAGCGTCCGCCTCCGCAAACGGCGGCCTGTGCGCCGATGCCCGCGGCCCAGACCTCGAAGACCGTCTTGGTGTAATAATCGAGCCCTCGCACTAGGCGGTGGTTGATCACATAGCGCCGCTCCAACAAATCCAGGTACTCGCGCAGGGCCTTGAAGTGCTCGGCGCACTCGTCGCACAGATGATCCAAGATATGCGGCGCACCTGCGATGACCGGCTGGCACTGCTCATTTTTGCAATCGAGCACCCGCAGCGGGCTTTCCTCCAAGCGCCGCCGACAATCATCACAGATTTCCCCGTGGTGTTTCTCGTAATAGGCCTTCAGCGCTTCCACATATCCTGGCCGGCAGCGCGGACAGCCGGTCGAGTTCAGCTGGAACTCCAGATTACGGAAGCCCAACCCATCGTAGAGATCCCAGACCAGTGCCATAATCTCCAGGTCGGCCGCCGGGTCCTGCTCGCCCAAAATCTCGGCATTGAACTGGGTGAACTGGCGATAGCGGCCCGCCTGGGGGCGGTCGTAGCGGAAGGTGGGGCCGATGGAGTAGAGTTTCTGAGGCTGCACCTCCACATGAAGGCCGTTCTCGATATAGGCCCGCACTACACCAGCGGTGAACTCCGGGCGGAGCGTCAGATCACGCCCGCCCTTGTCGGTGAAGGTGTACATTTCCTTTTCCACCACGTCGGTCCCCGCGCCGATGCCCCTGGCGAATACTTCCGTCGCCTCGAAGATAGGCACGTCCATGCGCTCGAAGCCGGCCAGTTCCGCCAAGCGGCGAGTGTGAGCGCGCACACGATCCCAATATGGTTGCTCGTTGGGCAAGATGTCCAAAGTTCCAGGTGGTCGCTGATATTGTGGCATAGAACCTCCGTAAGGCGTAAAACGT
>CAZDYW010000172.1:0-6210 GCA_964509655.1 uncultured Anaerolineales bacterium | reverse complement strand
AGTGCAAACTGCAAAAAATCAATGATGACCGGACTTTTAATTATACACTGCCCACTGTAACCTACAACCCCAAAAAAACCAGGACTCTTTGGGGTTTCGTGTAACCGGCACTGGGTCCGTTCAACGGGAGGGCTCGCGGTGTTGGAGTTGCCTCCGCTTGATCAGGTTCTGGCTCGCCCGGGTTAGGGAATCGGAAACAGCAATCTTGATGGGAGACATCTCCAGACGGCGTTTCGGCCTTTGGCGCAGTCCCGGAACATCCCTTGCACTCATTGACAACTCTGTTTGGGAAGTTATTTACTTGCAAGTCCCCAGGGCACGTCTGGGCGCAGTGTCATCAATTTGCATCTACCGGACGAACCAGCGCCGGATGAGTTTGACTTGAAACTGATAGCCTTCGCCGGTCGCCTCAATCAGATCCCGTCGCAAGAGTAAATCAAGCGTCGAGTCTAGCTCTTGGGGAAACTGCTCGGCGAGAGCCTCCTCTCTAACTTGGCCTTCCCCTTGCGCAGCCAGGAATCGCAGCACCTCTGCCCCCGTTTTGTCAATTTGATCTCGCTCAATATTGGTGAAGAAGAAAGTCCCGTTGCGTAGGGCGCGAGGCACCGCGGCCTCCACATCGGCTGTGTCGACTAACCGTCGTCTCGCGGGCGGTTGCTCATTCTTCAGATTCACGATCTCGTAGCAAAGCAACTGCACCAAGTGGGGATGTCCTCGGGTAAGCTCCGCCACTCGTTGACTGGCTTCGGGCTTGTAACGCAGGTCGAAGTCATCGCTCGGTTGCTCAATGAGCTGGCGCGTCTCGCCTTGCCGTAGGTAGCCGAGCTTGATCACCTGAGCGTTGATCAGATAGCTGGCCCAGCGTCCGAGCTCGCCCGGTGTGTGAGAACTAACCATAAGCACCTTGAACCGAGGGCGATGTTGGATCAGGTGTCGCAGCGTGTGCAGAAAGTCCGTCTCGTCAAAGCGGCCTTCGTCCAGGACACGCTCCAGCGCTGTCTCGAACTCATCCAGGGCAAGAAGCGCCATATTCAATCCTTGAATATCCAACCCCTGCTCGATCTGGTCCAACCAATCATTAAAACAGGTGAACGGACTTGCCCTCAGCGCCTCGCGGTCCAAGGACGGGAAGGTCAGGCTGCGCTGCCGTTTGGCTGCTTCGGTCATCTGTCGGGCTATGCTATGCAGAAGATCTGGGTAATCAGCGGCAACCACGATCCTCTGGCCGTCAACAAAGAGGGGAACGGTAGTGCTGGGCAACAGACGTCCCAGGTTGCAGAGCAGCGAGGTCTTGCCCATACGCCGTTGACCGTATAACAAGAGAGGAGGGGATCGTCGGTCAAGGAGGAGCTGCTCGATCTGAGCGACGACGTCAATGCGTCCAACGAATATCTCCTGCTCCTCTGTGAGAGGCACTCCGACAATGTAGGGATTGTCGATCTCTTGCTGCAGTTCGACGGTCTCAATCAATCTCTGCACGTAGTTGGAGATGATCTGGCGCCAACGAATGACAATAGGGCGAAACCGCACCGCGTAGCGCTCGCTGCTACGGGTCAGCTCTCGCAATAGTTTATCCAGGCGATCCTCAATGCTGTTGAGGGCCAAGCGTTTATGGTAAGCAGATGCTTGCTTCAGGACCACTTCTACGTCGTGGCTGATGCGGTTCAGGGTGCGCAGCAGGGCGTTGGCCGGCCCCGTCAGTTCGCCCACGGCCAGGCTGTGGTGAGCCTGGCTGATGGCAACTACATCGAAGCAGCTTTCCAGAGCGCGGGCGTCCAGTTCGATCTGGACGGACTGAGCAGCCCAACGCTGATGGCTGGTGATCAGATATTCCATAGCTGCCCGTCCTTCGGCTCGGCTGCGTTCCATCACCAGAAGCAAATGTTCATCCAGGCCGGTCAGACGTAGGCGTTGATGCTCGTCCCAGAAAGCTGAGTGCCAGCGGAACAGACTAGGACGATCGGGGGAGCGCCGTTCGTCAGCGCGATAGAGTACGAGGTTCCAGATTCCCAGCAAAGGGTAGAGCGCAATTGGTCTCCACGAGTTGAAGGTCAAACCAACCAGGATAGAAAGCATACAGATGGGAATAATGACCCAATGAACGTCATTGTTGAGGCTGGAGTAGATGACGTAGATCCCGCCACTGCCCAGCGCACCGGCCACCGCCCCAGCCCAGGAGCCCACAAAGCGTTTGATTGGTACGTAGGGCAGGACAAACAGGCTGCTGAGCAAAGCGCCGTTCGCCCCCCCGGCTACTGCACCCAGCATCAGGTTGTCCCCCGCGCTGATCGCCGTGTCTTTGTTGAGAACCATCACTATGTGATAGACTAGTCCCACTAACACACCGACGGCCACGCCCAGTATCGCGGCCCGCCTCCATCGGGGAGTACGCCACCTGAGAGCCAGGCCGTACATTATGCCGAGAATCACTCCACTTACCATACCAAAGGTCACACTGGAGGCCAGGTTAGAGGTCACAATACGATCCACGATACCGCGTACTATATCCCCTACGCCGAAACCAGCCAGAATAGCTGCCCCGCTGAGCAGGATGCCAGCGGCGATCCCGACTAACTGTCTGGCAAGTGAACGCTGAAATGTCCGGGGTTTAAAATCGAAGGCATTCGCCATCGCACCTGCTGCACCGGTTGATGCACCTGTCGCCACGCTCTCTCCCAGAGTAAGAGCTAACAGAACGCCGATCTCATCCTTCGATACGGTAGCGCCAATGCCAAATCCTACTTCGGAAACCCCCTTTGTGATGTCAAACCCTACACCACACGCTATCCCACCCAGTATACCGCTCACAACGCCCACGGTCAGGCCATAAGCCGCGCCGAGGGAGCCTCCTCCCATGATACCAACGGTCACCGTCACGCTTATGCTATATGCTATGCCATGCGTCACGATGGCGCCCAGGTCTACCGCTGCGGCCTCGCTGGGAAATTCCGTGATCCGCTGTGCCAGACGGAGCAGTAGTATCTTGAGTGGCCCACCTGAGACAACCAGGATGAGACCGACCAAAAGGCCCACCAAAAGGGGACAGATCAGGTACATCTTGAGCAGCAAGCGGCGCAAGTCCGGGTTGCGCCACTGCGCGCGGCTGATTCCAATCAGGGAAAAGTTGGGTGGCAGGTCCGGATCGACGCGCGAGACGTAGTTGCGCCAAGCCGAGGGATGGAAGAACAGCCAGAGGAGTAGTTGCAAGCTGCCGATGAGCAAATGAGGGTGCAGAGCAGGAGCGTCCGTGTAGGCATCCGGGGTAACAACAGGCGAACTCATCAATCACCCAAAAGATGCCGATAGGGCCTCATCCGATGCAGGCCTTCCTCTCTCCAGGCATCACCGTCGTTGCCGTTTTCGAGCGCTGTGAGGCGCGTGTGGCACAGGAGCTGCAGCAGAGCCGGCCACCTTTCGCTTTGATCTATGATCCACTCGACATCGGAAGGGCTAAAGGGACGAGGGGAACTGGCGATCAGTTCCCTGGCCTCCCCATCCAGCAGAGGGTCCAGGGTGATGGTATGACCGAAAATGTTGAAGAAAGGGGATGATTTGCCCGTCTCGTGGGCCAGCTTAGAGGGAAACTCCTGAGACGTGAGCAGGAAACCCAGATTCCCCCCTATCGGACTGCTGACCAATGAGCGCAGGCTCTCCCAAAACCGCCGATCCAGCTCGGGGGAAAGCAGGGCCGCGCCTATCTCGTCCATCAAGATGATCGTAGGCCCGCGCAAACGAGTGGCGATCAGGTCCATAAAAGCGGGCAGGTCACACGGCCTGGGCACGGGCATTTCAAGGCTGAGCAGCAGGTGCTGCAGCAGACCTTCCCGAGATTGCATCAGAGCGTTTTGGAAGTTCACCAGAACCCAGCGATAGCGCCCCGGGTTTGGCAGCCAAGCGGCGCGCTGCCTGGGGCGCAGACTTACCTCCGCCGCAGTGGTGATGTTTTTCAAATAGTGCAGAAGTGACGTTTTGCCGCTGCGGCGTAGGCCTATGACAGCGACGTTTTGCAGGGGGAATCGCTTCCACAGACCAAAGATTTGCTTCAGCTCCTGTTCGCGACCAAAGAACTGACGAGGATGGATGATAGGCGGGCCGACGACAAACGGCGCCAGATCGTTCACATCTACGGTCTCTTCCCAGCTACTCTCGGAGTAGGGCTTTGAGGGCTCAATGACGGCACCATAGTTTGGAGAGGGCGTTGATCGGTTGTGCAACGCCCAGACCTCGCGTCGTTCAGCCTTAGATAAGCACAGAGCCTCCACAACTCGTTCCAGATACTGAGCAGAGGGAGATTGCTTACCGGTCTCCACCCGAGAGACCACGCTGTTGTGATAATCAATAGCGCTTGCTAGCTGTTTCTGCGTCAGGGTGGCTTCTATGCGGTGCCTTCGGAGTAACTCACCGATCGTTATCTGCGTCATTTGCGCAAACCCTTTTCGCAAAAATCCTATTGCTTTTCGAGGTCACGGCGATTACAATGAGTATGTGATTCTTCAGGGAATGTTCAAGTGACCTAAAAACGCTACTCTCTGTCCAAAAGCTATTTCTGTTTGCAATGCAAGTATACCTATTGATCGAAATGATGTCAAATTTAATTTGATCCCAAAAAGGTGGAAGATGGATTGGCATTCTGGTGACATTAGTCAGCATCCTCTTAGGGCTGTGTCTTCAATCCCCGTCAACTCAATCAGAGGTAGTCAGATGGCTTACGGCCAGATACAGAGCAAAATGTCGAGGTTGATGAAGGGAATAAGGGCAAAGGTGCCGTCCCGGCAGTTTGACCACAATCGAATCGCCGGCCACGATGTTCGCGTTGGACACCTGGACGGAAAACAGATCAAGCGGTTTATCGTCCATTTCCGCTCCAACGGTTGCCTGTGGTGTAAAACGAGTGGAGGCTGCACGATGTGTGGCTTTTGGAACGAGACAACCCAAGGACACGAGGTGGTGACTGGGAAAGAGTTCGTCAATCAGTTCAAAGATGTGCTACATCGTTTTGATCTGCAAGAGTATCCGGTCCTGGGATTGTATAACGCTGGCTCCTTTTTGCAGGAAGAAGAGATCCCCTTTACGGCGGTGGAGGAGATATTTCACCTCATAGCCGCGCACCTGCCGCATTTGAGGCGAGTGACTATAGAGAGTCGCGTGGAATACATCAGCAAGCAGAAACTCAGGAGCTTGCAGAACATCCTGGGGGATGATATCCAACTGGCGGTTGGGATGGGGTTCGACTCCGAGAATCACACTGTACGCAACCTAATCATCAACAAGGGAGTATCCAAGGAAGGGTTGGAGCAGGCGATAGAAATAGCTAGGCAGCTAGATGTTCGATCCATTGTCTATGTGCTGCTCAAGCCTCCATTTCTGACTGAACGGGAGGCCATCGAGGATGCGGTCGAGAGCACCAGATACGTCAGCGGGGTCGGCCCGACCGAGATCCACTACGAGACGGTGACCGTCGAGTCCGATACGCTGGTCGGTCAACTGTATGACAATGGCTTGTACAGGCCAATCTGGCTATGGAGTATCATTGAGATTTTGAAAGCAGTGCGTCCATTCGCTGCGCCCTATCTCACGCCTCTGCGGTACGTCGCTCAGGCGGTGGATGTGCCGCGCAACTGCCCCGCCTGCACGGAGATGGTGACAGATAGGATTTATAATCGGTACTGTTCGGACTGGGATTTGGCCCACTTCGCCGGTCTGGATTGCCCTTGCCGGGCGGAGTGGCTGGAGGCCGTACGCGAGGAGCCCTTGCTATCATTGGAGGAACGGGTTTGGGAGAGGGTGGAGGGGTTGGCGAAACGTAACTTGACGACATCAAGGGCTCACCCCGTAGTAACCCGAGGGTAGAGACCCTGCTTGGACAAGCACATCGTCAACAACGACGGATACGCGGACAGGTCGACACATCTTCCCCCCTTGAGGAGATGTCATTTAGAGCATAGAACACTCTTTGTAAAGGAACCAGCTTATGCCATACGATGCTATTTACTACTTGTTTTTGTTATTTTTGCTAATCACAGCCGTTATTGGAATCGCACTGGTTGTACTGGTTATCGGCGCATTAGTTCTTGGTCTGGCATCAACTATAGGGGGCATCATTGCCTACTGGCGGAGTAACAACGGAACCATGCGTGTTCTCAGCGCAATTGCTGTTGGCTGTGGTATGACTTTGCTCTTAGCCACCGGTTTGTTTTTGTCATTTTTGGT
>CAZDYW010000171.1:0-6217 GCA_964509655.1 uncultured Anaerolineales bacterium | reverse complement strand
CCTTCGACAAGCTCAGGGCAAGCTCCTTCGACTGGGATCAGTGCGAGCCGCTGGCAAGCGACCCGGGACGTGGAAGATATCGTTATTCCCGACACACTGCGGGGCGTACTGATGGCCCGCATCGACCGATTGCCGCAGGAAGCCAAACGTGTTTTGCAACTCGCGTCGGTGCTGGGACGGATCTTCCTGCACCGTGTGCTGGTAACCGTCGCGCAGGATGAGCATGCGGTCGACGAGCACCTCTTGACCTTGCAACGAGAGGAGATGATCCGTGAGCGGAAGCAAGCGTCTGAGCTGGAATACATCTTCAAGCACCAACTGACCCAGCAAGCGGCTTACGATAGCTTGCTCAATAAAGAGCGACGGGACTACCACCGGCGGGCAGCCGAAGCGTTAAAAGAATTGTTCCCCGATCACCCCAGGGAATACGCCGGACTGCTGGGCTATCACTGGGAGCAAGCCGGAGAGATCAAGCACGCGATCCCCCATCTGCTCTACGCCGGGAGGCTGGCTTTGAGAAATTTTGCCAGCACGGAGGCAGAGGATTACCTGAGCCGCGCTCTCGACTTTGCGCGGCAGACGGGATTGGCCCTGGCGGAAGCTGAAGCCCTGCACGAGCTTAGCTATGCCTCTCGCTATCAAGGCGACTATGCCGGGGCCAAGGTCTACATTGGGAAAGCGCTGTCTATCTACCGTGGGATGAGCAACGGGGCGCGTGAAGGCATGCTGCTCAGCGACTTCGGCGCTATCTCCCTTCGCCAGGGGGATTATGAAGGGGCCAGAGAGCACTTCGAGCGCGCCTTGCACATCTACCGCATGATTAACAGCCGAAGGGGCGAGGCGAGTGCGCTCAACAAACTCGGCGGTGTCTGCCGTGATCAAGGCGACTATGCCGAGGCCAAGGCCCATTTTGAGCAGGCTCTGCGCCTCAGTCACGGGATGAGAAATCATTGGAGTGAGGCCATCGCGCTTGGCAACCTGGGCAATGTCTGTCGGGATCAGGGCGACTACTCTAGCGCTGCTGCCTACCTCGAACCGGCGTTGCGCCTAAGTCACAAGCTCAAGAGCCGGCGGATGGAGAGCATAGCGCTTTCTAATTTGAGCCTGCTTTGCCACCTCCGGGGCGATGACGAGGCCGCTCACGAATACGCTCGACAGACACTGCAGATCCTCCAGAGCATCGGAGATCGCTTTGCTCAAGGACGTGCTCTGGTGGTTCTCGGTCACGCTCTGGCAGGTCTGGGACGTCTGGCCGAGGCACTCGAAGCGTATCAGCAGGCACTGACCTTGGAGCGTGATCTGAACGAACATCGGGGGGCTGTGGAAGCTCTGGCCGGCCTGACCAGCGTGTTTCTGGAGCAGGGGGATTTGTCCCAGGCCAAGATCAGGGCGGAGGAAATCCTGAGATATTTGGAAACTGGCACCCTGGAGGGCACTATGGAACCCTTTCGGGTCTATCTGACTTGTTATCGGGTTCTTCGTGCTGGCGGATACCGCCGCGCCATGGATATTCTGAGTGAAGCCCACGACTTGTTGCAGAAGCGGGCCGCCAGGATCACCGATGAGAAACTACGCTGCTCTTTCCTGGATAACGTGGTTGTCCATCGGGAGATCGTGGAGGAGTTCGCCAAGGCTATTTGAGGGAGGCATCGCTATGATCCACGCTGAACGTGTCCAGTTCCTGAACGACGAGGACGCACGGAGCGGCGACTACGTGCTCTATTGGATGCAGCACGCGCAACGAGCCACATACAATCACGCGCTGGAGTACGCCATCCGCGAGGCCAACGGGCGGGGCCTGCCGGTGCTGGCAGTCTTCGGTATCACGCAGCGCTTCCCGGCGGCGAACGCTCGCTCCTATGCCTTTATGCTGGAGGGGCTGCGCGAGACGCAGCAGGCTCTGCGGGATCGCGGCATTCAGTTGGTTGTGCGGCTTCAGCCGCCGATGGAGGCCGTGGAGGCGCTGTCCTCGGCTGCGGCGCTGGTGGTGACCGACCGCGGTTACCTGCGCGTCGAGCGGCGCTGGCGGGAGCAGGTGGCCCGTCGATTGCCCTGCCGGCTCGTGCAGGTGGAGAGCGACGTGGTCGTGCCGGTCGAGACCGCCTCGGAGAAGGAGGAGTACGCTGCCTACACCATCCGGCCCCGGATTCACAAGCATCTGGACAAGTTTCTGGTAGGTCTGGAGCCGACGCCGGTGGAGCGGGATTCATTGGGGTTAAACGAGGTTGGCATCGATCTCGACGACATTGGCAGCTTGCTGGAGCGGATGCGCATCAACCGCAGCACCGAGCGCGTCAATACCTTCTCCGGAGGGACGGCGCAGGCCGAGGCGTTGCTGGACGATTTCATCGCGCGCAAACTCCACCACTACGCCGACGGGCGCAACGAGCCGAGCGAGGACTATCTCTCACATATGAGCCCGTATCTGCACTTCGGGCAGATATCGCCGCTGTATATCGCGCTGCGGGTGAGGGAGGCCGAGGGCGTGGCTCAGGAGAACGTGAACGCCTACCTGGAGGAGTTGATCGTGCGGCGCGAGCTGAGCATGAACTTCTGCCATTATGATTCCGACTACGACTCGCTGGCTTGCCTGCCGGACTGGGCCCGCGAGACGCTGGAGGAGCACGCCCGCGACGAGCGGGAGTACGTCTACACGCCGGAGCAGTTCGAGGCGGCCCGCACCCACGACCCGTACTGGAACGCGGCCCAGCGCGAGATGGTGCTGACGGGCAAGATGCACGGCTATATGCGCATGTATTGGGGCAAGAAGATCCTGGAGTGGTCGCCCACGCCCGAGGCCGCCCACCGCACCGCGCTGGAGCTGAACAACCGCTACGAGCTCGACGGGCGCGACCCGAACGGCTTCACCGGGGTCGCATGGTGCTTCGGCAAGCACGACCGCGCCTGGAAGGAGCGCCCGGTCTACGGCAAGACGCGCTATATGAGCGCCGGCGGGCTGGAGCGCAAGTTCGATATCGGCGCCTACGTGCGGAAGGTACAGCGGTTGATGGAATCACAAGCGGCTTAGCTTCGCACGCAATTTATCTTTGTACATAGGAGAGAGGGTGTGAAAGATCCAGCGAGCGTCAAGTCAGTTCTCAAGGAGTTGTTCCAGAATCAGCAGCTAGCGGTATTGGCAACTCGTGAAGCAGATGGAAAGCCCTATACCAGCCTGATGGCCTTCGCGGCGATCGATGATCTGAGGCAGATCCTCTTGGTGACGAGCCGTTCTACCCGCAAGTATGCCAACCTGAGCGCTGAGCCAAGAGTATCCCTTCTCATCGACAGCCGCTCTCATCGGAGCGCGGATATCCACGAGGCGGTGGCTGTGACCGTCCTGGGTGAGGCGGAGGAGGTGACGGGGGCGGAGCAGGATCGCCTTTTGGCGCACTATTTGGCCAAACACCCGCACCTGGAGGATTTTGCAACGTCTCCCTCGTGTGCCTTGCTCCGTGTACGGGTCGAGAGCTACTATTTGGTGAGCCGTTTCCAGGAGGTCGTGGAGTTCCACGTAAGATCATGAAGTGGGTGCTACCTCTTTCTCGAGTCGAACCTCGCCACCAACCGATCGTTGGTGGGAAGTGCTTCGCGCTGGCGGAGATGGCTAGCGCTGGCATTCGCGTGCCGGACACTCTCTGTGTGACTGTGGACGCTTACGAGCGCTACGTTGCCGCCACCGGCTTGCGCGAGCGTATCTTGCTGGAACTGAATCGAAAAAGCTTCGCCGATATGCGCTGGGAGGAGATGTGGGACGCCGCGCTGCGCATTCGCAATATGTTCCTCAATAAGCCGATGCCCGCCGATCTCTCCAGCGAACTGGAAGACCGTCTTGGGATGCACTTTGGAGAACAGTCGGTCGTGGTTCGTTCGTCGGCGCCCGGTGAGGATTCCGAGAAGGTCTCCTTCGCTGGACTGCATGAGTCCTTCGTGAACGTACAGGGGGTCGAGCGCATCCTGGAGCACATTCGGCTGGTCTGGGCCTCCCTCTGGTCCGATGCAGCGTTGCTCTATCGGCAGGAGCTGGGGCTGGATGTCGAGAGCAGCACGATGGGGGTCGCTGTGCAAGAGATCATCCTCGGCGGTCGCTCCGGGGTGGCGTTCAGCCGCAGCCCCAACGAAAGCTCCGAGGCTGTGATCGAGGCGGTGTACGGGCTCAACCAGGGCCTCGTGGACGGCACCGTGGAGCCGGATCGATGGATCGTTGATCGGGCGACGGGCGAGGTCGTTTCACACACACCGGCACAACGCGAGCAATCCGTCGCTCCAGGAGAGGAGGGGGTTCGGCTTGAGCGATTGCCGGGTCATCGAGCGGCTCGGCCTCCGTTGACGGAGCACGAGGTGCGCAGCGTGTTCAGCCAGGTGCAACAACTTGAGAATCTATTCGGTGCGCCACAGGATGTGGAGTGGACGTGGGAGGAGGATGACCTGGTTGTGCTGCAGTCCCGTCCGATTACCACCCTGGGGACAGGCGGTCAGGATAGCGAGCGACAATGGTATCTGAGCCTGCGGAGGAGCTTTGAGAATCTGAGGGCGCTGCGCGATAAGATTGAGGGCGAGCTCATTCCCGGGATGATCGAGGAGGCCGAAGAGCTGGCTGCTCAAGCTGTGGCCAAGCTTTCGGATCAAGCCCTGGCTGCCGAGATCGAACGTCGCCAGGCGATCCACGAAGATTGGGTCGATGTCTATTGGGATGAGTTCATCCCCTTTGCCCACGGTATCCGGCTTTTCGGACAGGTTTACAACGATGCCGTGCGTCCCGACGACCCCTATGAGTTTATGGACCTGCTGGCGGCTACGGAGATGGCGAGTCTGGAGAGGAATCAAGCGCTGGAGCAGATGGCGGCAATCGTCCGAGCGAACCTCCAATTGGCCGACAAGCTGCGCACACACAGCTTGGCGGGTATTGATGAGGGGTTTCGGGAGCTTATGGACGGCTTCGTGGGGCGATTCGGCGATCTCTCGTGCGCGATCACCGGGGGCTCGCGATGCCATCAGGCCCCGGACGCGCTGATCAGGATCCTGCTGGAGATGGCTGCTCATCCTCCGACGGACACAAGGTTGACGTCCAGGGATGTCGAATCTCTGCGAGCTGATTACCTTGCCCAGTTCGAGGGTGAGGAACGGGCGCAAGCGGAGGAGTTGCTCGACCTGGCCCGCGCCAGCTACCGGCTGCGGGATGATGACAACATCTACCTGGGCAAGATCGAGGCTGAGGTGCTGGCTGCGGTCAATGAGGGCAAGGGGCGGCTCATAAGGCAGGGCCTGGAGAGCGTCGATGCCTTTGGCGCTGATGACGTTGTGAGAGCGCTCAGGGATCCCGACTACGTGCTTGAAGACACGGCAGAAGAAGATACGGCGGATGGTTTTGAGATGAGAGCCCGGCAATTGATCGGTCAGCCGGCCGGGCCGGGGGTCGCCCGAGGCCCGGCACGCGTGGTCTCATCGCCGTCCGATCTGGCGAACTTTGAGCATGGGGAGATCCTGGTCTGCGATGCAGTAGATCCCAACATGACGTTCGTGGTGCCCTTGGCCGCCGGCGTGGTCGAGCGTCGGGGAGGGATGCTTATCCACGGCGCGATCATTGCCAGGGAGTATGGCCTGCCGTGTGTCACCGGCGTCCCTGATGCCGTCTCGCTCATTCATACTGGTGACTCGATCACAGTGGATGGGTACCTGGGTATCATCACACTGGAACACAGAAACCCCACTGGCTATATCCTCACCGAGGAGGATAGGTCGCGTTTTGACCTGTCTTGGCTCTTTGGGGTTTCGCGTGGTGCTCAGAGTAAGGCAACCGGAGGTTGCACACAATCCACGCCTCCAGATGTGGGGTAACGCTTCGCTCTGACCAAATACGGGGACTGTCGTCCCCTTTGCACAAGGGAACCACGCGAAATCCTAGAGACCCTCTATCTTCCAGTTCTTGGTGTAAGGCTGTCACTTGCTGTTGGTCGGGACAAGCGAGTTGTGATAGAATAAACCAGGTCGGCTCCCGAGTATCACCCCAAATTGTTAGCCTGGCACACAGGATCGCTGGATCCATTACCCAGCTAGAGCGTGAGACGTAGCTTCACAAGGAGGAATCCAAATGAGTGATCGAATCTACAAGAAGATCGAGGTAGTCGGCACGTCCGAGGCAAGCCTTGAGGACGCGATTCAGAGCGCGATTGAGACATCGGCCAAGACTGTGTGTTGTCAACGAAGTAAAAGTGTACCA
>CAZDYW010000170.1:2175-6263 GCA_964509655.1 uncultured Anaerolineales bacterium | reverse complement strand
AACAGCACAAGTGGGGGCACAGTAGCCCAACAAAAAATTACACGGGCACTGTCTCGTGCTCAAAGTCAACGGGTCTCGTCCTTAGCGCTGCCCTGAGAGGAAAATGTAGGGTTTGAGCGGTTAAAGCGCATCCAAGCGCACCATCAGCAAGGGCACGAGCATTTCCTCTGGCGTCATGCTGCCGTGATGGCCGCGCAGCGTGCTTTTCTTCTTTTCATCCCTCGCTCTGGATGTGATCCGGCTGTTGCCTTGGGCGATGAGGAGTAAATCGCCCAGCCGCGCTCGAATCGCCGGGGCCGGTTCTTCCGGCCCGAAAAGCCCGCTTTCCAACGCTTGCTCTGTTTCCAGCAGGGTGAAACGGTCGGCCAGGTTCTCGGCAACGTAATCGCGCAGCGCCTCAAGTTTTCCGGGCGCGGCGTAAAGATAACCCGCGCGGGATTCACCGCCTGGGGGCAGTAGCAGGGCCTGCTGGAGCTCCGGGTGGTCGGGAAGATGCACGACTTGCTCGGATGGCGTGGAAATTACGCCATGATCGGCGGTGATGAGTAGGAGTGTGTCTTCTCGCGCCCTTGCCGGCAGCGAGTCCCAGAATATCTCCTCCATAGAATTGGCCAGATGCTTCATCGTGGTGGGAATGTATTCGTTGCCCGGCCCGTAAACGTGGCCCATGGCGTCGATATTGTCCCAGTAGGCGCTGACGAAGAGCGGCTTGTCGGCGCTCGTGTGCTGGGTGAGCGTATCGCGCAGGTTGAGCCACAAATCGCTCAGGCCGATGTAGCCTTTCACATCTCCCATCCCGCGCAGAAAGATTTTAGTGAGCCCGCTTTTGACGAATGACGCGCGTGTGTGGGCCACGCTTTCCACCCCGGCCGCGCTCAGCCGATCTGCCAAGCGGGGCGTGGTGACGAAGGTCTCCGGATCCAACCCCCAATCCAGTAGCTCCTCGCTCCGCCCATGCATAGCGGGAGCCAAGTGTAGCATATTGGCCAGCACGCCATGTTCGCGGAGCAGCATTTTTGTGCCGATGAATCCATGCTTGATGGGCGTGTGGCCGGTCCAGAGCGTGGTCAGGGCCACAACAGTGGTGGATGGAAAAACGGATGTGAGAGGGAACACCCGCCCGGCCTCGGCAAATCTTCTGAGCAGGCTGTTTTCCTCAGATAGATGGCGCTGGAAGTGTAAATATCCCGCTGCGTCCAGTATGATCAAGACCACGCGGCGCACGCCTTCGGTCAGGTCGCTCCATTCATTATCGGGCAGTGGTGGAGTGGCTCCGGGCAGTTCTACTCCGAACGTCTCGGCGATGGTGGCAGGCAAGTTCGCGATGGAGTATCCTTCGTAATTGGGCAGAACGAAGTGATCCGGCAGCGCCTCCAGGCCGGGCAAGCGGTGGGTGCGAATTGTTTTCTCAACCTGTGTCGATGAGCCCTCGGTTTGTGACCAATTTCTATTCAATTTCTACTCCGTAGATTTCGCTGTACTTTTCGCGCAAATAATCGAGGAAGTGCTGGGCCTTCATTTCCTCACCCGTGACGCGCTTTGTCAGCTCGACGGGGGTGAACTTTTTTCCGTGAGCGTGGATGTTTTCGCGTAACCATTCCCGCAGTGGCTCAAGCTTGCCCCGCGCGATTTGCTCTTGTAAATCTACCATATCCGCCGATGCCTGGTTGTAGAACTGCACCGCCAGCAGGTTCCCCAGTGCGTAGGAGGGGAAATAGCCAAAGTAGCCCTCGGCCCAGTGAACATCCTGGAGCACGCCTTCAGCGTCGTTGGCGGGCGTGATGCCCAGGTAATCCTCCATCTTCCCGTTCCAAGCTTCCGGCAGATCCGACACGGCCAGTTCCCCTTCCAAAAGTTCCTGTTCCAGCTCGAAGCGCAGGAAGATATGGAGGTTGTAGGTCACCTCATCGGCCTCGACCCGAATGGGGGAGGGCTCGACTTTGTTGATCGCTTGATAGAAAGACTCCAGATCCACGCCTTTCAGTTGCTGGGGGAAGAATGCGCGTAGCTTGGGGAGATAGTGGCGCCAAAAGTCGCGGCTGCGGGCGATGATGTTTTCCCAGAAGCGTGATTGAGACTCGTGGACGCCGAAGGAGGCTCCGCTGCAAAGTGGTGTGCGGTCAAGCGCGATGCGCATACCTTGATCGTAGAGCGCATGCCCACCTTCGTGAATGGTGCCAAAAAGGGCGGATTGGAAATGATTCGGCTGCACGCGGGTGGTCAAGCGCACGTCGTGCGGTGAGAACGAGGTGGTGAAGGGATGGGCGGAGCGATCTTGTCGCCCATGCTTGAAGTCGAAGCCCATGTTCCTCAGCACCAGCAAGCCGAAATCCCATTGAGCCTGGTCGGGGTAGATTTTGTCAAAGACATCGTCGCTCAAATTCTCGTCTTGCTCTGTGATGGTCTGGACGAGTGGAACCAGGTCGGCCTTCACTTCGTCGAAGACCGCCGCCACCTGGGATGTTTTCATGTCTGGCTCATATCGATCCAGCAGGGCGTCGTAGAGACGATCCTCATACCCCAGCGCTTCCGCGAACTGGATGGTTAGTTCCAGGACGCGCTCCAGGTGTGGCCGGAATTGGGCGAAGTCGGATTCCTCCCGCGCTTTCTGCCAGGCGTCGAAGGACAGGGCCGTGGCGCGGGCCCGTTCGGCGACCAGCGACTCTGGCACGCGGCGCAGTTTCTCATATTCCCGCTGCGTCACGCGCAACAAGCTGGCGTCGTCGGAATCATAGGGCAGATCGGCGCTCTCTTCCAGGGCTCTTTCGAGCAAGCGGCCGGTCTCGTCGGCCACGAATAGCCCATGCGCCAGCGATCTTACAGTCGCCAGATGGTGAGCGCGGGCGTCGCTGCCACCAGGTGGCATGTTCACCTGCTGATCCCAGCTTAGAAGGGCGGAGGCTGCTCCCAAGTCAGATATTCTTGCCAATCGATTCTTCAGTTGCTCAAGGTGAGTGCTCATATCGGTTATCCTCTTTATGTTACAGATGTTGCAGAAAATCTTGTAGCGCTGGCTAGCGCACGTAATAACTGGATGCCCCTCTTTCCTCGTTGCGATCCGTGGCCGGGGGCGGGTCTGGAGAAAGGGCGGAGATTTCGTCGCGCAGCGCCGGTGTCATCTTGATCTCCATAGCTTTGAGCGTGCCTTCCAGTTGCTCCAAGTTGCGAGCGCCCAAAATCGGCGCGGTGACGGCGGGATGGTTCGCCACCCAAGCCACGGCCAGGGCGGCCGGCTCAAAGCCTCGCTGCTGCGCGAAATCGGTGAATGTCTCAGCGACTTCGTATAGCGTTTCTGTGCCGTAGCGCGTCTGGTAAATCTCGTTCTCGACCAGTCGTCCGGAGGCGGGGCGGCGCGTGGCGCCATACTTCCCGGTGAGCAACCCCCCACCGAGTGGGCTGTACGTAATCACGCCCAGCTTCTCCGACTGCGCCATCGGTAGAATCTCGACCTCGGCCTGGCGCTTGACCAAGTTGTACATCGGCTGGATGCACTTGAACGGTGCCCAGCCCTCCTTGGCGGAGATGCCCAGCGCCTTGGTCACCTGCCAGGCGGCGAAGTTGCTGGCGGCCGGATAGAGAATCTTTCCTTGCGTGACTAAATCGTCCAGCGCTCGGAGGGTGTCTTCCAGGCAGGCGCGGTCGTCGAAGCGGTGAATGAAGTAGATGTCGATGTAGTCAGTGTTGAGGCGCTTCAAGCTGGCGTCGATGGCCTTCATAATGTGGTGGCGTGACGCGCCAGCGGCGTTGACATCGTCGCTGGTGGGGAAATAGACCTTGCTGGTGATGATCACCTCCGCGCGGCAATCGGCGATCAGCCCACCCAGAATTTCCTCGGAGCGACCATCCTGATAGACATCGGCGCAGTCGAAGAAGTTGATGCCGACCTCGCGGCAGCGGTGGAACATCGCGGCAGAGGCCTCTTCATCCGCCTCGCCGCCGAAGGACCAAGTTCCCATGCAGAGGGAGGAAACTTTGACTCCTGTGTCTCCCAAGAATTTGTATTCCATCATATCCTCATTATATTCACACCTAAACCGGCGTCAAGGAGAACTGCTCGGTTCTTTTCCCCTCACCCCAGCCCTCTCCCC
>CAZDYW010000170.1:0-2075 GCA_964509655.1 uncultured Anaerolineales bacterium | reverse complement strand
TTCTATCCCACACCCAGACGCGATCTTATTCGCTCTCGCTCCCAAGCGGGCACATCGGCGGCCTCTTTGTCTGCTAGTATCTCTCGCAGCTCGAAGATCTGATCTCGCAACATAGCCGCCTTCTCGAATTCCAGAGCCTCGGCCGCTGCCTTCATCTGTTTTCTCAGCTCGCGGATCATGCGTGTCAGCTCGTCCTTGGGGAGCTGCGCCAGGCTCAGCTCTGGCTCGACTTCCGGCATGGCCTCCCGGCGCACGCGGTCGGTCAGGTCGCGCACCGCCTTGACGATGGAGGCCGGCTCGATGCCATGTTTCTCGTTGTAGGCTTTTTGAATCTCCCGCCTGCGGTTGGTCTCGTCGATGGCCCGCTGCATTGAGTCGGTGATCCGGTCCGCGTACATGACCACTGTGCCGTCGATGTGTCGCGCTGCCCGCCCCATCGTCTGGATGAGGGCGGTATCCGAGCGCAGGAAGCCCTCCTTATCCGCGTCCAGGATCGCTACCAGGCTCACCTCCGGCAGATCGAGCCCCTCGCGCAGCAGGTTGATGCCCACCACCACGTCGTAGGCGCCCAGCCGCAGATCGCGCAGGATCTCCACCCGCTGGATGGTGTCGATCTCGCTGTGCAGGTAATGCACCTTGATCTCGAGCTCGCGCAGATAATCCGAAAGGTCCTCGGCCATGCGTTTGGTGAGTGTGGTGACCAGCGCCCGCTGACCGCGTTCTATCCGTTCGTTGAGCCGCCCGACCAGGTCATCCACCTGTCCCTGGGCCGGCTCGACGATGACCACCGGATCGAGGACACCGGTGGGGCGGATGATCTGCTCCACGATCTGCTCGCTCTTGTCCAGCTCATAAGGGCCGGGCGTGGCGGAGGTGTAGATGGCCTGGTTGATGCGTTTCTCGAACTCCTCGAACCTGAGCGGTCGATTGTCCTTCGCGGAAGGGAGTCGGAATCCGTAATCGATCAGTGTCTGTTTGCGGCTACGGTCGCCATGGTACATCCCTCGAACTTGCGGGATGGTCATATGGGATTCGTCCACCACGAGCAGGTAATCGGCTGGGAAATAATCCATTAGCGTCCATGGCGGGGAGCCGGGCGCTCGCTGCTGCAAGTGGCGGGAGTAATTCTCGATCCCGCTGCAATATCCCAGTTCCTTGATCATCTCCAGGTCGTATCGAGTGCGCTGTTCCAGCCGCTGGGCTTCGAGGAGTTTCCCATCCGCTTTCAGTTCCTCCAGATGCTCTTCCAGTTCGATCTTGATGTCCGCCAGGGCCTTATCGCGTTTCTCCTCGGGGGTGATGAAGTGCTTGGCGGGGAAGATTTTCAGCTCGCTCATCTCAGAAAGCACCTCGCCGGTGAGCGGTTCCACCTCGGTGATGCGCTCGATCTCATCGCCCCAGAAGCTGATGCGGTAGGCGGTCTCGCCGTAGGCCGGCATAATCTCCAGCGTGTCGCCGCGCACGCGGAAGTGCCCGCGCTCCAGCGAGACATCGTTGCGCTTGTAGTAGATGCTGACCAGATGGCGGAGGAGCGCCTCGCGGCGTTGGCGCTTCCCGCGCTTCAGTTCGACCACCACGCGCCCCCATTCTTGTGGATCGCCGATGGCGTAGATGCAGGAGACCGAGGCGACGATGACCACATCGCGGCGGGAGAGAAGCGCGGTCGTAGCGGCGAGGCGGAGGCGGTCTATCTCCTCGTTGATGTCGGAGTCTTTCTCGATGTAGAGGTCGTGTCGGGGGATGTAGGCCTCCGGCTGGTAATAGTCATAGTAAGATACGAAGTACTCGACCGCGTTATGGGGGAAGATGTCCCGAAATTCTGAATAAAGCTGCGCCGCGAGTGTTTTGTTGTGGGCCAATACCAGCGTGGGCTTCTGCACGCGCTCGATGACCTTCGACACGACGTAGGTCTTGCCCGTGCCGGTCGCTCCCAACAAGGTCTGGTTTTTATGACCCTCGTTGAGCCCGCTGACTAATTTCTCGATAGCCTGGGGCTGATCCCCCATCGGCTTGAATTCAGAGACGAGTTGGAATTTAGGCATAATGGCTGAGTACGGATTTTGGTAAATCGCACC
>CAZDYW010000169.1:0-6412 GCA_964509655.1 uncultured Anaerolineales bacterium | reverse complement strand
GCGACGCTGCGCACCGATCCGGCCGGCGTCTATCCCCGCATGGACTTCGAGACCCGTGACCGCTACCGCAAGGTCATCGAGGAGTTGGCCTGGGCCACAGGAGGCAAGGAGGAAGAGATTGCCCAGGAGGCCATCGCGTTGGCCGAGGAAGCAAAACGGGATGGGCACTCACCGCGCATGGCCCACGTGGGTTTCTACCTCATCGATCAAGGCCGCGCCCAACTTGAGGCCCGACTGGGCTATGACCCGCCCTGGAATGTGCGCCTGCGCCGCTGGCTGTTCGACCACCCCACCTTGATCTATCTCAGCGCTATCGGGCTGCTCACCCTCCTCATCGTTGCCGCTCTGAGCGGGTATGGGCTGGCGGTCGGCGGGACGACGGCGCAGTTGGTGGGGGTGGCTTTATTGACCCTCCTGCCCGCATCGGCGCTGGCCGTCAACGCGGTCAATCTGATTATTACCTGCACCGTGCCACCCCGCATATTGCCCAAGCTGGATTTCAGCCAGGGCATACCCGCAGATTGTCGCACTATGGTCGTGATCCCCGCGCTGCTCTCCGGCGAGGACGACATCAAATTCCTGTCACAGCAACTGGAGAGGCACTACCTGGGCAACGCGGACCCCAAACTCTACTTCGCCCTGCTCACCGATTTCGCCGACGCGCAACAGGAGCACAGGCCGGAGGACGAGGCGCTGATCGAGAAAGCCAAGCGCACCATTCAGGCACTCAACCAACGATACGGGCGAGATGGCGCTGGCCCTTTCTACCTCTTCCACCGCCCCCGGCTCTGGAACGAGAAAGAGAACTGTTGGATGGGCTGGGAGCGGAAGCGAGGAAAGCTGGCCGAGTTCAACCGACTGCTCTTGGGGGCCGAGGATACCAGCTACAACGTGCAACTGGGCGATCTGGATATTTTACCGGAGATCAAGTATGTCATCACGCTGGACGCCGACACCGTCCTGCCGAGGGATACGGCCCAGCGC
This sequence comes from uncultured Anaerolineales bacterium, assembly GCA_964509655.1. GTDB lineage: Bacteria > Chloroflexota > Anaerolineae > B4-G1 > B4-G1 > CAZANJ01. The sequence goes on along the minus strand of CAZDYW010000169.1, from coordinate 5,428 downwards.
CTCATCGGTACGCTGGCCCACCCGCTGAATCGGGCCGTGTTCGACACATCCTCTCTCCCTCCCAGTGGGGGGGATGAAAGGGGGGGCAGCCGCGTAACCGCCGGATACACCGTGCTTCAGCCGCGCACGGAGGTAAAGCCGAGCAGCGCCAATCAATCCCGCTTCACCAGAATCTTCGCCAGCGACGCTGGACTTGATCTTTACACGCGAGCGGTATCGGACGTCTATCAGGACTTCTTCGGAGAGGGGATCTACGTCGGGAAAGGTATCTATGAGGTGGAGGCCTTCGAGCGGAGCTTGAGGGGCCGGGTGCCCGAAAACGCGCTGCTCAGCCACGATCTGTTCGAGGGCATCCACGGACGCGCAGCGCTGGTGACCGATATGTTACTCTTCGAGGATTACCCCCCCGGCTACCTCTGCTACGCCCATCGGATGCACCGCTGGGTGCGCGGCGACTGGCAGCTTCTGCCATGGCTCTTGCCTCGGGTGCCCCATGCGGACGGGGGGAGCATTCCCAACACGCTCTCGACGCTCGACCGGTGGAAGATCATCGACAATATACGCCGCAGCTTGCGCACTCCCGCGCTGATGGGCCTATGGATCGCCGGTTGGCTGTGGTTGCCCGGCTCCGCGCTGTTCTGGACGCTGGTCGCGATGCTGGCCTCCGCCGCGCCGCTCCTCACCTGCGGCATACTCTCATTTTCCCAAGGATTGCAGGACGGCACCTTGATCGACGCCGCCTCGTCGCTGCGGATGGACGCGGCACGCTGGGCCCTAAACCTGACCTTCCTCCCCTACAAGTCCATCCTGATGTTGGACGCCATCTTGACCACACTGGCGCGTTTGACCATCAGCCACAAGCGGTTGCTCCAGTGGACCACGGCGGCCCATACCGTGCGCCTTTTCGGGCGGAGAGCGAAGGTCAAAATCATCTGGCGACAGATGAGCAGCGCGCCGGTGACCGCCGTGGGATTGGCTATCCTGGTGGGACTGATCAAGCCCCAGGCATTGCTCATCGCCACGCCCCTACTCCTGGTCTGGTTCATATCTCCCCAAATCGCGGCCTGGATCAGCCGCCCCATCGAGCGTGGAGAACCCGCGCTTTCCAAAGAGGATCGTCGCCAATTGCGCAACATAGCCCGCCGCACGTGGCTCTACTTCGAGCGCTTCGTCGGCCCGAAGGATCACTGGTTACCGCCCGATCATTTCCAGGAACAGCCGCGCGGGATCGTCGCCCATCACACATCACCCACGAACATCGGCCTGATGCTGCTTTCCACGCTATCCGCCTACGATCTGGGATATCTCGGCGTGATGGGGCTGACGCTGCGGCTGCGAGATGCCTTCGATAGCCTGGGCCAACTGGAGCGCTACCGTGGACACTTCCTGAACTGGTACGATACGCGCGAGCTGAGGCCCCTCGCGCCGCGATACGTCTCCACCGTGGACAGCGGCAATCTGGCGGGCTGTCTGCTGGCGCTCCAAAAGGGCCTCGAGGATGTCTCGCACAATTCCATCCCCCGCTGGCAACGCTGGCAGGGATTGCACGACACCCTAAGCGTTCTGGCCGAAAGCGTGGAGCGAGTGAAGGGATCGGGCGATGAGGAACTTGAGCAAGCCATCGCCTCGCTGGAGGAACACCTGGCCTACATGTGCCAACAGGCCGAAGCCGCCATGGAGGACGCCGAGCACGGCGCCCTTCTGCTGGCCGATCTGGGCGACAGGATGGAGCAAGATCTGCGCGTACTGCTGAGCAAGCTGATCCAGGCCGGATCATCTCTGGACGCGGCGAGCTTGCACGGGCTGCGCCTCTGGTCGGAGCGGGCCCATCGCTGCCTGCGCGATATGCGGGAGGAGCGGGATATGCTCCTGCCCTGGCTGACACTCCTGCAACACCCACCAGCACTTCTCACGAAAGAGGGCACAAATCCGGACATCTTGGACGCATGGCAAGCCCTGCGCGATAGCCTTCCCGGCAGCGTTCGGCTCGACGAAATGTCCAAAGTCTGCCAGAGAGGGGCAGCACGGCTGAAGGAACTACAGGCCCGCTTGGACACGGTCGCGCCTGAACCCGCTGGCTTGGCCGAGGAAGCGCGTTCCTGGTGTGAGCAACTGGCCCGCGATCTCGAATCGGCCCGTGTGGCCGCGGGCGGGTGGCTGGTCGGTCTCCAGGTTATCAGTGAGGAGGCCGAGACCTACTTCCAGGATATGGATTTCCGCTTCCTCTTCAATCCTCAGCGGCGAGTCTTCCATCTCGGTCACCACGTGGACACCAATCGCCTGGATGAGAACCACTATGACCTGCTGGCCTCGGAGGCGCGGATCGCCAGCCTGGTGGCCATCGCCAAGGGGGACGCGCCCCAGAGCCATTGGCTCCATCTGGGCCGCCCGCTCTTCCAGATGGACGGCAAACGGGCGCTGCTCTCCTGGAACGGCTCTATGTTCGAATACCTCATGCCCGATCTGCTAACCAAGCATTGTGAGGGGACGCTGTTGGACCAGACCAACCAGGTGATCGTGCAGCGCCAGATCGCCTACGCACGCCGAAAGGGCCTGCCCTGGGGCATTTCCGAATCGGGCTATTATCGTTTCGACGCCCAGATGAACTATCAGTATCGGGGATTCGGCGTGCCAGGGCTGGGGCGCAAGCGCGGCCTGAGCGATGACCTGGTGATCGCGCCCTACGCCTCGCTGTTGGCCCTGTCGGTTGCGCCCCGCGCGGTGATGGGAAACCTCAATCGTCTGGCCCAAGAGAATATGCTCGGAAACTACGGCTTCTACGAGGCGCGGGATTACACCCCTTCCCGGCTGCTCCTGGGGGAGAAGAGCGCCATCGTCGCCTCTTACTACGCGCACCATCACGGTATGAGCATGCTCTCCCTGGTCAACTATCTCCGAGATGAGGTGATGGCGCGACGCTTCCACGCCGACACGCGGGTGCAAAGCGTCGAGTTGCTGCTCGGAGAGCAAATACCACGCCAAGCTCCCGTCGAGGAGGAGCCGGAGGGGCCAGTCGCCCCGGAGCGGCGCAAGGAAGAACACTTTGAACTGGAGCGCTGGACCGTACCGTCAGACGCGCCATTTCCCCAGGTTCATTTTCTCTCCAACGGTCGCTACGGCGTGATGATCACTGGCGCGGGCGGCGGCTACAGCGTATACTCGAAGGAAGAGCAAGAGATCGCCCTCACCCGCTGGCGTGCCGACACCACCCTCGACGACTGGGGCACGTGGATCTACGTCGAGGATCGGGATACCGGAGCGCTGTGGTCGGCCGGTCGCCACCCGATCCGCGAACCGGAGGGAAGCTGGGGAGTACATTTCTACCCCCATCAAGCCAAATTCTGGCGCCTGGTGCAAGAGGTCTGCCTGCGCACGGAGATCACCGTCTCGCCGGACGCGGATGTCGAAGTGCGGCGCGTCACCTTGACCAATCGCGGCGGTCGCCCCCACCAGATCCGCTTGACCAGCTACGGGGAGGTGGCGCTGGCGCCACAGGCCGCGGATCGACGCCATCCGGCCTTCAACAAACTGTTCATCGAAAGCGAATTTGTCCCCGAGGTCAACGCCCTGCTCTTCCACCGCCGCCCCCGCTCCGCCGAGGAAAAGCCGCTCTACCTGGCCCATCTGCTGATGGCTGAAACATTCTCGTCCCCAGAGACAGCAGCGACTACGGCCCTTCGATCCGGGGCATACGAGAGCGACCGCGCTCGCTTCCTGGGCCGCGGGCAATCGAGCCGCGAACCGACCGCTCTTGGGGCGGGCTGGCTTTCCGGTGCCACCGGCGCTACCCTCGATCCCATCATGGCGCTGGGCCAAGAGATCGAACTGGCGCCGTATGGCCGGGAGAAACTGGCCTTCGTCACACTGGTCGCCGAATCGCGGGCGGAAGCGCTGAGGCTGGCCCAGCGCTATCGTGCCTGGCCCCAGATCGAGCGTGCCTTTGAGCGGGCCCGCTCCCGAAGCGAGGCTGATTTGCGCGGGCTCGACCTTGACACCGGCGAACTGGAGCACATCCAGGTGCTGCTCTCCGCCCTGCTCTACCCCCATTCCGCCCTCCGCGCCGCCCCGGAGAAACTGGCGGCGAACCGGCGGGGGCAATCCGGGCTCTGGTCATTCGCCATCTCCGGCGACTATCCGATCCTTCTGGTGCGCCTCGGAAGCCGGGAAGAAATCCCCCTGGCGCGCGAGTTGCTCCGCGCCCACGCATACTGGCGCAAGCGGCGCATCAAGGTCGATCTGGTGATCCTCAACCAGAAGGATGTGGGCTACGCTCAGGAACTCCAGGATCGGCTGCATCAGCTGATCACGCGCATGGAGAGTGAGGCATGGCTGCATCGGCGCGGGGGCATTTTCCTGCTGCTCGCGGGCCAGATGGATGAAGCCGCTCAGATACTTCTGGAGACAGCGGCCCGCGTCGTCCTGGACGGCGACAAGGGCTCGCTGGCCGATCAACTGACCGGTGTGCTCAAGCGCCCGCCACACTTGCCACCCCTCGTGCCCACCGGCATCGTGGGCGAGCGGGAGCCCACGCCCGCGCTGCCTCGCCCCAAGAATCTGCAATTCGACAACGGCTTCGGCGGCTTCAGCCCCGACGGGCGGGAATACCAGGTCTATCTGGAGCCGGGGCGCTGGACACCACATCCTTGGATCAACGTGATCGCTAATCCGACATTCGGCTTCCTGGTCTCCGAAGCGGGATCGGGGTACACCTGGGCGGGCAACAGCGGCGAGAATCGGCTCACGCCCTGGCACAACGATCCGGTCTCCGACCCGCCGGGCGAGGCGCTCTACCTGCGCGACGAGGAGACGGGCGAGGTATGGTCGCCCACGCCGCTGCCAGCCCGCGAGGAAGCCCCCTACCTGGTCCGACACGGGGCCGGCTACTCCATCTTCGAGCACCACAGCCACGGGCTCAAGCAGCACCTGCGTCTCTTCGCCGCGCCGGATGGGCCGGTCAAGGTAATTCACTTGAGGCTGGAGAATGTCTGGAAGCGCGTCAGGCGCATCACCGCCACTTTTTACGCTGAGTGGGTGCTGGGCGTCCATCGTGACGACGCGCAGCAGCACATCGTGACCGAGTATGATCCTCAAACCACCGCGCTGCTGGCCCGCAACGAGTATAATGAACACAGCGAAACCGCAGGAGAACGGGAAGGCGCGACGGCTGTGGCCTTCTTGGTCGCCAGCAAGGAGCCGCACGGCCTGACCGCCGACCGCGCCGAGTTCCTGGGACATGACGGGAGCCTTCAACATCCGGCGGCGCTGGATCGAGTCGGATTGAGGGGCCGGGTCGGGCCGGGGCTCGATCCCTGCGCGGCGGTGCAACTGCACGTCGATCTGGCCCCGGGAGAGGCGAAGGAGGTCTTCTTCCTCCTCGGTCAGGGCGAGAACCGCGCGGAAGCGCTCCGCTTGATCGAGCAGTACCGAG
>CAZDYW010000168.1:0-6438 GCA_964509655.1 uncultured Anaerolineales bacterium | reverse complement strand
AGCAGCGCAAGTCTGTTATGGTGCCCAAGAAAGTCGCTGTGCCGTCCAGTTCGGAAGGTTAGGTCCCAGGGTGAGGATTTTCTGAGGATTCTCGCCATTCGGACCCATCACGTAGAGGCCCCAGGCCCCGTCGCGATTAGAGGCGAAGGCGATTCTGGAACCATCAGGAGACCAGGTCGGGAGCCCATCGGTGGCCGGGTTGTCGGTCAGTACCGCGATACCTCCGCTGACGCCGAGTCTATAAATTTCCCAGTTGCCGGTGACGTTCGACATATAGGCCAAGGTCCCGCCGCCAGGCGCCCAACTCAAGCCAATGTCATTGCCGCTGGCGGTGAGACGCGCCGGCGGCTGATCGTCGTCGGGGTTGTCAACGAAGATGCCACAGGTGCCCTCGGCGTCACAGCCATTCCAGGCCAGGAGACCGCTCGGCCCCCAAGCCGGCCCTTTACCCTCCGCGTGGAGCGTCGGCTCTGCCGAGCCGTCCACCGGTGCGATGTAGACCTGCCACACGCCAGCGGCATCCTGAGCAGCGTAAGCCATACGCGCTCCATCGGGCGAGAAGGTGGGCCAGGCTGCTCCTGGGGGCGCGGAGAGCCTTCGTGGCGCTGCTCCCCCCGGCGCCAAAATCGATAGTCCAGCAGCAAGATCACGATATCCCAAGGCACCGCCGCCCCAAAGCCAGCTCGGCTGATCGGCCCCGGCGGCCATACGGGTCAAGTGACCATCGACGGAGAGCACATAAATGTCGCTTAGGCCGGTCTGTGTGTTATAGAGCGGGTAGGCCAAGCGCCCGGAGGTAAAGGCCGGCGGTAGCTCGGTGATCGTGATAGTGCGTGTACTTTCCATAGATGGGATCGGCGCAGGCGTGGCAATGCTGCAAATCTCGGCTGCCTCGGCCCGCTTCTGCTCGATGTTCTCATCGACTAGCAATTGCAGGGCCTGGGCGTACTGCTCCTCTGCGGGACACATCTCGCCTTGCGTGTACCATGCGTCGGCATAGTTCACATGGGCGCGATAAAGGCGCTGGAAGACATCCTTATAAGCAGGCGCGATGGTGTAGAGCTCCTCGAATCGGGCAATACATTCCTCCCAATCCACTCCCCAGTAACCCCGCGCGGTCATATACTGCATAGCCAAACTGCGCTGAGTGGATGCTTTCTCGTCCAAAGGTCGCAGTGCCACCGCTTGATCGAGGTAAAAGATGCCCTCCTCGAAGCGATCATCCTCCAAAAGCTCCATTCCGGCATTGTAGAAGCTTTCGTAGAGCATTTCCTCGACCCTATCCGTCTTATAATCAATGTCCAAAACACGAAGCTGCGTCAGGGTGGAGGCGGCCTCTTGCCAGCGCTCAGCATCGTAGTGCTCCTCGGCCTGGAGATAGAGATCCTCCGTGACAATAGCCCGTTGGGATTCTGATGTGGGAGTAGGCGTGACATTGGCAGCCGCAATGCGGGCCTCGGCCTCGGCGATGCCCTGATCGGCGAGAGGATGGTCTTTATTGAGTGTGAGCACATATTCAAACTCGGCGATGGCACGGTCATAATCGCCGCTCTCCAGGGCTTCCAAGCCGGCCTGGTAATGTTGATCTGCCAAGGTATGGCGCTCTTGGGCACGGTCACGCTCTCCCTGATAAAGGCCGCCATAGGCCCCTGCACCCACGCTCAAAGTCAGCAAACAGAGAAATCCCATAACCCACAGGATAATGGGACGCAGACGATGCCAACGCACGGGACCTTCGCCTCCAGCGGAATCTGCATCTGACGGCTCGTTATCAAGCTGTTGAGGTTGCGCGGAAGGATTGCCCTCCACTTTCGCGCCGCACTGGGGGCAAAGGGACAACATATCGGAAATTTCAGCTCCACATTCATGACATTGCATCGGGATCTCTAAGTAGAAAATTATAACTTCTTTGAAAGGTTTGTCCAGTTCGTCAGACCGTCTCCGTTTCTACTTCCATATTTTTCGGCAAGACAAAGACGAAACGGCTTCCATGCTCTGGGGAGGACTCGGCCCACACCCGCCCTTTGTGAAGCTCCACCAGCCCCTTAACAGTGGAAAGGCCCAATCCCATCCCTCCATGCCGCCGGGTCATATGATCCTCCACTTGCTCGAAAGGCTCGAAGATTTCATCAAGCATACCCTGCGGAATGCCCATACCGTCGTCGACCACGGACACCTCCACGTGGCTCCGCCGCTCGGTCGCCGATACCCATATGCACCCTCCTGGAGGCGTGAACCTCACGGCGTTGGAGAGCAGGTTATCCATGATGATACGTAGCTTTTCCCGGTCAACATCGGCCAAGAGGGGATCATCGGGAAGCTCCACCTCCAGCTTCAAGTCCTCGGCCTCGACCAGGGAACGGTAGACATTACAGGCATCCTCAATCTCCTCTCGCAGATCGAAGGTAACACAGGCAAACTCAATCTCGCCGGTCTCCAAGTAACGCAGGTTGAGCATCGTCTCCATTAAGTACTTGAGTCGCAGGGCCGCTCTCAGCACTACATCTAGCTGGGGGCCGGCCACATCCTCCTCAAGCTGTTCGCGCAGCAAAGCAGCGTAGCCCAAAATCAGCCCCAAAGGTGTGCGCAGCTCATGGGAAGCGATGGAAATGAAATCAGACTTGAGTTGGTCCAATTTCTTCAATCGGTTCTTGGCTTCCTGCAGTGCATTCACCAGCCGTGCGTTTTCGATGGCTACCGCTGCCTGGGCACCAAGTGTCATCAGCGTTTCCACATCACTCTGGACAAACTCCTGGCCCCCACTCTTATTCACCGCTTCCAAGACACCAATGCAACGCTCCTTGATCTGCATAGGTACCGCCACCAAGGAATGCGTCTCGCGGCCAATCTGTAGCCCGACCTCCTTGTAATGACGAGGATCGCTCTGGGTATCCTGCACGATCATTGGCTCTCTATCCATAAAAACCGCGCCAGCGATGGAAGTTTCAACGGGCACCGCAATATCAACGAGTTGATCGGAAAGCACACCGGAGGCAGCACGCACAGCACGAAAACGCAACTCGCCGATGCGCTCGTCCCAAAGTAAAATGGAGGTGCCCTCGCTTCCCGTAAGCTCAGCTGCGATCTTGATGATTTTGGTCAAGAGAGGTTCCAGCGCCACCGTCGAGGTCAATTCCCGACTGACGGTCAGTATGCGCTCCAGATTTTGCACACGCTCTGCAAGCTCATTCACCACGCACTCCTATTGGCCCTTTCTAATCGGTGTAAGGATACAGAAAGAACAACGGACCCTGTCTGCTCAGCTTGGATTTTCAAAACCAAGCTAAACTCGCTAGCAAGTAACCACCGGTTGCACGCAATCCAGCGGGAGCGATGAGGTGGGACAAATTATTTATCTCCAACCCAAGCCTTAACTTGGTGCACCTTGCAATAGATGCAATGCACACTCCACAAACAAAGCGACATTGCACACAGTGACTAAATTATAATCAGACACCCACATCTGACAAGCGCTAGACTTCCATCTAGCGCTTTTTTGTTGCAAATCGCTTGACAACACCCCTCAAAAACGTTTCTTGACACTGTAAAGATACAGAGTACAATCGAACACAGTCGGCTGAAGAACTTTATCCACATTTGGGTCTCTAGGATTTCGCGGGGTTTCGCTCTAAGGGGATTGCCAAATCCCCGCATTTTGTGGCACAGCGTCACTTTGTCCCTAAATGTGGCTCGGATTTGGCAATCCGAGCGGAGCACGGCTGACGCCACGCGAACCCCACAAAGAGCCCCACGTTTTTGACTACCAAATTCGGCAATTGAACCACCGAAACACTTCTACCTTGCTCGGCCTGACTCTGGCGATCCAGCGGGAGCGGGTGAGGGGTGCTATTACCGATTTTGATGGTCAAAAATCATCATTGATAGCCTGGCCCTGCGGGTCGATCCGCAAGGCGAGGGATAGTTGCTCATGATCTGGGATTACGCCTGTACCCCCACTGTTTGGCTGTCCTCTACTACAGTCGTGCTGCTGCTGGCACTGTCCATTCACAGTTGGCGCCGCAGAAACCAGCCTGGCGCACTTTGGTTCACCATTTGCTGCCTGTTCGGCGCTCTGTGGTTGACGGGGTCAGTCATAGAATACTCTGTGGTGGATTTCGCCACAAAGGTTGTATTGGTCAAGTTTCAAGCCGCTTGGCAGTTGCCTGCCACAACTGCCGCCACTTGCTTTGTTCTGGAATACACTTGGCCCGGTCGTTGGCTGAACCGCCGAAAGATAGTCCTGCTGTTTGTTCCCTCCCTGCTGGCCCCGGCGTTGATTCTCACCAACGATCTCCATCATCTAATGTGGAGGGGATTCGGGTTCGATGGATCCATCATCCTGCTGCGCGGGCCGGTTAACTGGGCCTTTCTGGCATATAGCTATGTACTAGCTCTGCTCAACATCGCTATCTTTGCTTGGTTGTGCAAGCGCTCGCCTCAGCACCGCTGGCCCGTGGGCGTGATGCTGACCAGCCAGATCGGGGCGCGCTTATTGTACGTGATGAAGGCTACGAACGTAATCCAATCGAACCTGCCCCTCGATGATTGGGCGGTTGCGATTGTCTTCGTCACATATGGCGTGGTACTGTTCGGCTTCCGCATCCTCGACCCTGTCCCCATGGCCCGGCGCATGGTGATCGCGCAGATGCACGAAGGCGTCCTAGTGCTGGATCGCCAGGGTGAAGTTGCCAGCTTGAACCCGGCCGCGGAACGGATTCTGGGCGTGCGGGCAAAGCGCGCCGTGGGCTCCCCGATCCGTAACCTGTTGCCCTCTTGCACGGATACAAGTGGTCATCTCGCTGCTCCAGTCGAGGCCGAGATTGAGTTTGGGGCCGGGCCGGAAACCCGATACTACGCTTTGAACATCTCCTCTCTGAATGACTGGCGCGGGCTGGAGGTCGGCAGCTTGCTTCTGCTGCAAGATGTGACCGACCAAAAGCGGGCTCAAGCTCAGAAGATCGAGCAGCAGCGAGCGCTGGCCGTGTTACGCGAACGGGAGCAGTTGTCGCGCGAACTGCACGACAAGCTGGGCCAGGCGTTTGCGTTTTTCAGCGTCCAAGGACAAACCATCCGTCGCCTGCTGCGCCGCGGAGAGATTCCGACCGCAGATGCATATCTTGAGCGGCTGGTGGAAGTAGCACGCGAAGCGGATGTGGATACCAGAGACTCGATCCTCGGCTTGCGCGTGACCCTCGGCAAGGAGAGGTTCTTCCCAGCCCTTGAGCAGTATATCGCCCACTTTGAGAGGAACTACGGGATTCACACCGAGCTTCGAAAACCCGCCACACTGTCCAGCGGAGCCTTTGAACCGCTGGTGGCCGTCCAGCTCCTGCGGATCGTGCAAGAGGCACTGACAAATGTCCGGAAACACGCCGCTGCCAGCAACGTGCGAATCATCTTCACGGTCGCGGACGACCGCGTTCGCGTCAGCATCCAGGACGATGGGCAGGGGTTTGACCCAGCTGTGCACAGCGATGAGTCTGGCGAACACGTCGGGCTGCGAGTGATGAGCGAGCGTGCCGAGGATGTCGAAGGCAGCGTCAGCCTGCATTCCGAACGCGGTCAAGGGACGGAGGTGGTAGTTTGGATACCAATGAGAAAAGAGGTAGAAAGAGGAGGAGACTGTGACTGATTCCCCGGCGCACCGCGAACGTCCATCTACCCGCCTCCGCGTCTTGCTCGTCGACGACCACGCCCTATTCCTCGAAGGGCTGCGCAACCTGTTGGCCGCTGAGCAAATCGAGGTGGTCGGGCAAGCGCGTGACGGACTCGAGGCACTGAACCAAGCCCGTCGCTTGCACCCAGACGTGATTCTGATGGACATAGCCATGCCACGTTGCGACGGCCTGACCGCCACCCGATTGATCAAAGCGGAGATGGCGGAATGCAAGATCGTCATGCTGACCATGTCGGAGGACGAGCAAGATCTGTTCAACGCCGTAAAGAGCGGCGCATCGGGCTATCTGCTTAAGAACTTGGATGCAGATGACTTTTTCACCTATCTCGCGGAGCTACAGGCCGGTCATCCGCCCTTCTCGCCCGGCTTGGCGGAGAAAATCCTTAAAGAATTTGCAGAGCAAGCCACCAAATCTGAGCACCAGGCATCGCCAGCCCAAGATCCGCCTGCAAACGATCCGCAACTGGGCGCCCTATCGGGCCGCCAGATTCAGATACTCACTTTAGTCGCCCGGGGGCAGACCTACCATGAAGTTGCGAAGACCATCGGCATCGCCGAGCGCACGGTGAAGTACCACATGGCGCAGATTATTGAGCGGCTCCACTTTCAGAACCGTGCTCAGGTGATCGCCTATGCAGCACAGACAGGGCTCGTCTCTGTCGAACGCTGACACCTACGCAGTGCTGGTGGTGCGTTCCAAAAGTCTTGAAAGTGATTCGTATTGAACCCTCACCCTAACCCTCTCCCTCAGAGGGAGAGGG
>CAZDYW010000167.1:0-6446 GCA_964509655.1 uncultured Anaerolineales bacterium | reverse complement strand
AGCGCCCCGGCCACCGTGAGCACGGTCGAGAGGCCGCCGACCCAGATTGTCGAGCCGGTCAAGTCGGCGACGAAGGCCGCGATGACGGTCGTCGGTTGCGTGAACGCTATCCCCAGGGCCAGGAAAGCTCCATGCCATAGGCCGCCGATGAAGTTGCGTTGTTCGAACTTGGGTTCTCTCATCACTTTACCTTTCAAAGGAAACCGATTGGGCTCTACTCAGATCAGTGAGGTGCTCAAAGCGGACGCGCCGTCCGCGTCCCATATCTGGGATTGGCTCTTTGGGGTTTCGCGTGGCCCGCTTCGTAGGGGCGGGATTCTGTGTCCGCCCGCGTGCATTTTGTACGGGCGACCACGGGCGACAGGTCGTCCAGGGGATCGCCCCTACGAGCGCATCACCAAGCGAAGTCCTATAGACCCCTGGGATTTAAGATCGCTCTGGCCCATAGACGGGGACGGCACGTCCCCTTAGAGCGGTTTTGGGATGTTCACTTCACAAATTTGAGGAGAGTCTTTGGGAATTTCAACAACTTCAGCGAAAATATGCTTGCCCGTCGAATGCAAAGGCGTCACGGGCCTTTGCGACGCAGCAAGGGCGCAGCAGCGGTAGTTCGTCATCGGGGCTGAAGTAGCGCGCCCCCAGCACTTCCTCTTGATCCGGGCGCAGCTCGCCGCCTATGACTTCGCACTCGAAGAAAATGGTCACCGGCTGCACCTCATCCCCGTTCGGGTAGGCGAAGGCGAACTCCGAAGCGGAGTAGACGCCGATCAGCGCCCTTGGCTCAACCTCCAGGCCGATCTCCTCGCGCACCTCGCGCACAACGGCATCGGCGGCCCGCTCGCCAGGCTCCATCGCGCCGCCGGGAAATCCCCAAAGGTCATCGCCATCGCTCCGGCGCAACAGCAAGATGCGGTCATCATCGTCCCGAATGCAAGCCACCGCCGATGGCACCAGCAGACGGTCGTGTCCAATACATTCTCGCAGACGCCTCGCGTAAGCGCTCATTCCCATCATAAACCTCACAAATACTTCGAAGTCATCCTATGCTGATCTTAATCTTCCCCGGTTTGAATCCCTTGAAGGATGAAAGCATCGCCAAAATGGTATCGCGCACGATTCCGGCGATAAAGGGATTCAGCGCCAAAGGGGCGCCATCTATTGAGACCCTCGTGTCGGGGTGCAAAGATACACAATCCTCCACTCTGCGCTTACCGGCGACGATCTCACGGGCCAAATCATAGCACCGTTCATGGCCGCAGCCGCCACAATCCAGCTTGGGCAGTTTGAAGGCCTTTTCCTCGGCCAGATCGGCGATGGGTTTCACATCATCTCGATGGAACAGGGGCACGTCCACTGTCTCCACAGCAGCGGGCGATCCCACCGCGCAGATGATCAATCCATCGAACAGATCCTGATCATCCGGCTGTCCGCGCAGGCAAGCGATCTTGGGGAAGGTTCTCTGGTCCTTGAAGCCCTCCACGAGGATAAAATCGGCCTCCAGGTATGGAATTATATTCTCCAAACTCAAGGATTTTTTCCAGATAACAGCCGATTCTCGCGGTGAGATAAACCCCACTTGCCCCGACATCTCTCCCAACATAGCGGTGTCCTTGCCCTGAACATCCAAGTTATGGGATGAATGTTTGATCACCGCGACGTTATGGCCGCGTGCGGTAAGTTCCTGGCCCAGCGCGTGCGTCAGGGTAGTTTTACCACTATTCTTGTATCCGACAATGCCTATAACTTTGTGCAAGAGTCTCCTCCCACTTGGCGGCATGCTGGCTGAATTTCAGCCGCGTTTCACCCTACGCCATCATCGTCAGCAAGCGCTTGCCCGGTATCTGGCGAAAGGTGGCCCCCTGGCTCACAGCCCGCAGCGCGGACGGCGCATCTACCACCACGGTTCCGGAGACGGCGTTGACGCCGTAATCGAAAAGGAGCGGCGAGAGAGGCGCGCTGCCGCCGAGCAAGACGACGAAAGCTTCAGGGGAGCATAGGCCGATCAGCTCGTCAAAGGTATGGTTGATCAGAGAGGTGCCGGTCAGGGCGACCACATCCGCCTGGGGCAAAATCTCATCCGCCCGCTCGGCGGGCAGATCGCCTGGGCGCGGATGGAGCTCAAGCACCCAGCACGCCTCTGCTGCCCGACGCACCCGCTCGATGAAGGGGAAATGACCCACAATGGCAACCTTGCGTCCACGTCCACGCTCCACGATCACCTCCGCCGCGTTCAGCTCGGCGCAGGTCGATTCGTCCACCTCCAACAGAGCATTGAAAGCGGCCATTCCTATGCTGGCCTTCAAGATACTGGATGAACGCAGCCAACTCGCCAGTTCCAACCCGCTGGCTTCCAATAATCGACCGGCTTGTGGGACAGGATGACCTTCGTGATGGTGCTCACCCCGCAGCGTCGAGGCTATCCCGCAGCGCCCTGTCCCGGAGTCCAACACCACTGCGCTCCAAAAAGCGCCCACCGCCACCTGATTCACCGGTGAGTCAGTCTTTATGCTTGATAACAAGGTTTCAACTGCAGTCACAATTTCTACCTTTCCTTTTAGATAACAATTCCATCAATCACGAGCCCAGCATAGTATAGCACGCTATGTGCAAACTGTCAATAGTCAAACTAGGTATAGTTGAAAGGAAAACCCCATTTGACACCACCTCGAAGAAAACTATAATCGGATCCATAGCCCAGACATATTCCTCACACAAAAGCGAGTATCGTGCATAATAACTCTCTGGGAAATGGAGGCGATATGATCGATCACACCACTTTGATTCTGGCATTGATCGCGCTCATCTTGGTCGGCGTAGCCTGGTGGCAAGGTGGTATCGATCTCGTGCTGGACGGTCTGCTGGACGGCGGGCAAACCCTGCTGAAAATCACTCTTATGCTGGTCTTCGCCTTCCTCATCGCCGGGTTGGTTCAGACGCTCGTGACGCGGGAGGTGATCACGCGCTGGCTGGGGGCCGAATCCGGCTGGCGGGGTATCGCACTGGCCTGCCTGGGCGGGGCGCTGATGCCCGGCGGGCCCTACATCTACTATCCCATCGCGGCAGCGATTTTCAAGACCGGGGCCAGCCTGGGCGTGATGATCGCCTTCATCACCGCCAAGAACCTCTGGTCGGTGAGCCGACTGCCCCTTGAGTTCGCCTTGCTGGGGCCGCGCGTGACCTTCGCACGTCTGACCTCCACCATTGTGATGCCACCGCTGCTGGGACTGATGGCCAACCTTCTTTTCGGAAAGCGAGTCGAGCGCATTCGAGAGGAGGTGCGAACGTGAGAACCTCAACTATCACGTTGGGCGTGATCGCCTTCGGACTGGGGCTATACGCATGGCGTCGGGGAGATGACAGTCTGCGGCGCGGCATCGCGCAAGGATGGCACACCTTCCGCCGCAACAGCCTGCTGCTGGCACTGGCCTTCATAATTCTGGGCTATGTCAACATCCTCGCACCACAGGAACTGGTGCGAACCTGCCTGGGACCCAGCTCAGGATGGAAGGGGCTGCTGCTGGCCGAGGGGATCGGGATGTTGTTGCCCGGCGGCCCCTACGTCGTCTTTCCGCTGATCGGCGTGCTATGCGAAGCCGGCGCAGGCCTGGGTCCAACCGTCGTGCTCGTCACCAGTTGGGCCACTCAAGCGCTGCTGAGCGTGGCCTTCGAGCTGCCTTTTATGGGATGGCGATTCGCCGCCGTGCGCTGGGGGCTGGGGTTGGTCTGCCCGCTGATAGCTGGCTACACGACGCAGATCATCTTCGGAGGGTGAAAGTCGGGGATCTGGCGATCCCCTTAGAGCGCAAACAGCTCCCCTCTCCCCTGGGGGAGAGGCCTGCTATCAAGTGCAATTTACCGGAGGGCACAACAGCTCCCCTCTCCCCTGGGGGAGAGGGCTAGGGTGAGGGGGAGAAAGCAAGCCACCTAATGTCAGGGCATTTTCAAACAGGAACTAACACTGATAACAGACCGCTTTTGCGCATCATCCCCGATCAGCGTCAAGTCCTGATAGTCCCCCGGCTGGCTGCGCCACATCAAGCTGAACCCCCAACCGTGCCAGCGCCAGACGGCCACGCTGCTCTTCGAGCCTTCATCGTGTTCCTCCAAGACGACCAGATCCTGTGCCCCGTCACCGTCCACATCGCCCAAGGCCACCTCGCGGATGGGAGCGCTCACCGCCGATCCGCCCCACAGCGTGCGATAGCTCCCGCCCCGGTAACCGACGATAAAGGGATGGCTGGTATGAACACCCTCCCGCTTTGCACCTGGAGCTTGCGGAGCCTCTGTATCCGGCCTCCAGAAGGCCAGCAACATCTCGCTCCGCCCGTCGTCGTTAGGGTCACCGAGCGCCAGATCGACCACGCGCCAAGTGTCGGGGCTACGCCAGGCCTCTACGCCATCCTGGTAAACGATCACCCGCTCGCCAGCCCGTCGCACCTGCTCCGGGACGCCATCACCGGTCAGGTCGATCTCCCCACCCCAAAATAGCCCGCTCTCGGCCAGCGCCGATTGAGATTGAGATTGAGGGTGCTCGACCGCGCGGCACGCCCGCTCATCACACTTGAAAGCAACGCGACCTGAGCTCGGTATTATCCGCGCCACAAGCGACTGCGCATCCTCCAGTTCCATCAATTCCGGGCACGGCCCGGCCCAGACCGGCAAGGCCTGCACCGCCCGCAGTCCACGCTCATCGAAGAAAGCCCGTAGCGCCAAACCTCGCCCCGTCTCGCCCTGCTGCTGATCAAAGACGAAGTTGCCCAAACTGTAGGCCACGAAATGGCCCGAGACCAGGTCTGTCCCTTGCACGACGTGCGGATGGTGACCGAGCACCAAATCCGCGCCGGCCTCCGACAAAATGCGGGCCGCCTCGCGCTGCGCCGGATCGACCTGGGTTTCATACTCGTAACCCCAATGGATGGAGACGATCAGCGCATCGGCCTGAGCACGGGCCATGTCAACGGCTTCCGCTGCTCGCGCCGGGTCCCAGCGCAAGGATTCCCGGTCAGGGCTCACATCCGTTTCAAAGAAGGGAGGGACTGCGTTGAAGGCCAAGAATGCCAAGCGCACGTGACCGACCTGACGGATCAAAGGGACAGGGTCAAGGCCCACGGGGGCAATACCCGCCCCTTCCAGCCGGGCGACGGTCTCGGCCAATCCCTGCGGCCCCAGATCGAGCGCGTGATTGTTCGCCAAACTCAGCAGATCAAAGCCTGCGTTGCGCAACTGCACGGTCACCACAGGCGGGGCGTAAAGAGCTCCTGGGGGGCTGGACTCCGTGTCCTCCGCGATGACGCACTCCAAATTGCCCAGTGTCAGATCGGCGGCGCGGAGCCAGGGCCTTACTGCGGCGAACGGATTGGACAGATCGGCCAGGCCGCGGCCCAGCATCACGTCGCCCACGGCTATGACCTCGACGACGTTCTCAGCGGGAGAAAGTGGCGCGTCGTCGCGCTGATAGAGCCAGGGATAGGGCAAGTCCTGAGCACAGTCGAAGGGGGAAGGATCACAAGGCGCCGCCGAAGTTCGAGCGAAGATGACGGCGCCGACCAACGCACAGAGGAGCAAGCAGATGGCGCGGAAATTACAGGAGGCTTTCATACTGAAATGGGACGAAAGCGCTACGTTTCATCCTCCACGCCCAGCGCTTCGGCCAGGCGCTGGTGGAGATCGGGCGGCAACGGTTTGAGATCGCCCGGCCCGCGCAGCCAGCCCTTCACCTTTTTGCGGTAGAAGATCGGCACCGGCGCGTCCTCGACATCTAGCTCGACATCGGGATTGACGAAGATGACGGCCGCCCGCACCGGCACCTGATCGGCTTCGGGCAAGTGCTCATCCAGATACTCCCTTAGTTTACGTTTTTCGCGCTCGGCCTCGACGTGTGGCGCGCCTAGCGCCTCCTGGCCCACGAGCTGACGGAAGAACTTGCCGCGCTGGCGATGTTTCCACCCTGATGCAGAGAGGAGGCGAAGCGCCCCCTTGCCTTTTCCATTTTCGCTCTTATAGCTCACCTTACCGGCCTGCGACTTGACCACGAAGACGGTGCAGCCGCCGGGCTCCAATAGCACATGGGAAGCGGGAAGGAGATACTGAAGCAAGACGTGATGATAATCCAGCCCCTTGAGCATCTCGACCAGCGCCTCGTGATGGGCAAAGGGACCGGCGTAACGATCGGCGAAATAACCGCCGACCACGGAGAGCAAAAAGCCCAAAGTTAGGCAGATCATCAACGGCACCAGCCAGTTAGGCTTCAGAAAAGAGATCACCAGACCGATCAACAGGGTCAGCAAGCCCGCCAAGGTCACGTACTGGCCCATAGAACTGCGAACATCGATATGACGCTCATCACGAAGAACGCGCATTAACTACTCCTTTAGAGACTGAATATCCGATCATAGACCTGACAGGTTATCGTTTTTGACTATCAAGTTCGGTAATTAGACGGCCGA
>CAZDYW010000166.1:0-6504 GCA_964509655.1 uncultured Anaerolineales bacterium | reverse complement strand
CACAGCGGTTGCCACCAGCGGCGTGGCCGTCGGCGTCGGCGTGCCCCGCCCGGACCACATCGACCAGCCCAGCCAGGTCATCGCGCAAAGCGCCAGCGCCACCAGCAAGCCTCCTACTCCCAGGATCATTTTCTGTCGCTTGCCCAGCCCCTGGATATTATCCGATAGGCCGCCCAGCGCTCCCGCCCCGGATGATCCCTTGCCACCCGCGCGGGCTACGACGGCGGAGATGTTGTCGAATCCACCGTTTTTGTTGGCCGCGTCGATCAGCTTCTTGACCGCCCGCTTGGGCGCACTGCCCTT
Organism: uncultured Anaerolineales bacterium; assembly: GCA_964509655.1. GTDB lineage: Bacteria > Chloroflexota > Anaerolineae > B4-G1 > B4-G1 > CAZANJ01. The sequence continues at coordinate 6,201 of CAZDYW010000166.1, read as the reverse complement.
CACAATACGGGCGATGTCGCCGTCATCCAGCATATCGGTCACCCCATCGGAGCAGAGCAGGACCGCGTCCCCCGGCGCCAACTGCTGGGCCGGGAAAACGTCCACCCGCACCGTCGGCCCGGCACCCATCGAGCGAGTCAAAACGCTGCGGTCGGGGTCCATCTCCACTTGATCGGGACGGATCAGGCCGCGGTCCAGCTTCTGCTGGGTCAGCGTGTGGTCGCGGGTCAGTTGGGTGATCTCGCCGTTCCGCACCAGATAGACGCGGCTATCGCCGACGTTGGCCACGTGGAGCGTGTTACCGTGGATGACGACCGCCGTCATGGTGCAGCCGGCCTCCTGCGTCCCCGTGCTCTGGAGGTACTGGTAGAGCGAAGCGTTGGCCTTCTCGATGGCCGCGCGCAGATTGACCCCTGGGTTAGCTCCGGCTTGATCGTAGTAGCCCTCGACGGCCACGCGGATGGCCCAGCGGCTGGCCTGACTGCCGGCCTGCGCTCCGCCCACGCCGTCGGCCACGATGAGCAAACGTCCCTTCTGGGCGATCTGCTGAGGCCCCGGCTCAAGCACGTCCTCGGCCGCGCCGGAATGAGGATAGACGGCGTCCTCGTTGCCCTCGCGCTGGCGCCCCTTATCGGTCCCACCCCATACCTCGAACTCCAGCGGCGGGGGCTGGGCTGCCATAGGCCGCGATCCGGGCTGTGCATAATTCTGCTGCTGTTGAGACGAATAATTCTGATTCATTGATCACCCTCCTGATTTGGGGTAGGTGTGAGAGTCGGCGGTGGATAAGTGTTGGTCGGCGTGAGCGTCGGTCTCCTCGTCGAAGTGGGCACCATACTGGTCTCTGTCTCCGTCGGCGTTGTGTCCGCTGTGAGCGTCGGCACCGGCGTCGATGTTTCGACCGGTGCAGCGGTCGTGGCAGCGGGCGCTTCGGGCTTGGGTGTGGGCGTGGGCTCGCCGTCCATCACCTGACTGACTCCCCATCCGCCCAGCGCGATGCACCCGGCCAACGTGACCCCGGCGAAAGTGCGCCGCACGCCCGCCCTCCAGTCCACGGGCCTTCGCACTTCCTGGAGCGCGGCCCGCAAATCCCCCGCCGTCCGGAAACGGTAGTTTCGGTTCTTGGCCAATGCCCGCATCACGATCTCCTCCAGGCGCTGCGGGATGGAGGAGCGCAACTGGCGCGGCGGCGTCGGTACATAATTGGGATCGACTACCCTGGCTAAATTCTCGAAAGGCAACGTCCCCGTGAGCCCCTCGTAAAGCAACACCCCCAGGGAGAAAATATCGGAGCGTGTGTCCACCATCTGGTGAGAGCTACGTGATGACCGCTCCGGCGCTCTGTAACCACCAGTGGGTTCCGAGGCCTGCTCCGGTGAGACATATTCGGGAGTGGCAACTCCCAGCAATCCAGTGCGGGGATAACGCACATCGCGGGCGATGCCGAAATCACAAAGCACCGCCTCCGGAACGCTGCCCCGCACGAACTCGAAGCGGCGTTTCCGGAAGAGCACGTTGCCCGGCTTGACGTCCAGATTGACGACGTTTTGGGCATGGATGTGTTCCAGTGCGCCCGCCAGTTGGAGGCCGATGCCGATTGCTTCCAGCACGCTCAGGCGACGTATTCCCCCCGGCGGCGAGCGCAGCAAATCGGTGACGGTGGAAGGGCGGGTCAGGCGGTGCTCCAGGGAGCCACCTCGAACCAACTCCATCGTATAGTACCATACCCAGCCGGAGGATAGCTGCGTGCGAGCCGCGTAGACCGGCTTGTGGCGACCGGCGAGGGGGTAGATGCGCACCACGTTGGGATGCTCGAAGCGGCTGAGAAAATCAGACTCGGTGACGAGCGAAGCCTGATACTCATCCTTGGCAACCTTGAGCGCCAGGCGGTTGGGTATCTCGGGCTGTTGATATTTCTCCCGCACCTCAACCTCGAAGATAGCTCCCATCCCCCCACGCCCCTGGAATCCGCGCACGACCCGGTAAGGGCCTATCTTGTCACCGGGTTGAATGGCGTTCAATCTTGTGTCCATATCCTCCCCTTATCCGAATGGCGAATGTTGAATGTTGAATGTTGCATTTTTCTCCATTCTCCATCCTCCGTTCAAACTATTTTAGTCGGGCCGCCCCGCTGTTGTTGTTGAGCGCCTGCCTGCTGTTGCCCACTCAACTGGCGCGTGGTGCCCCCTATCCGCTTGAACTGTAGCCGTGTGCTGCCGACCTCTATGATAGCGTCGGGCGCGAGGGGCATGCGCTGGTTGGGCTGGAGTGGCTGTCCGTTGAGTTTAGTGCCGTTGGTGCTGCCCACGTCGGTGATGAAGAATTTGTTCTGCTCCATCTGGACTGAGAAGTGGGGGTTAGATACGAACTCATCGTACAGGGCCAGATCGCAGAACTGCGGGTCGCGCCCCACTTTCACCGTATGGGCCGCAAGTCGATACTCCTTCCCCACGTTGGCTCCGGCGACGATCACCAGCTTCCCTGGAGCGCGGGAGGTTTGGGTGCCCAGCCGTTTGGTGACTCCCTTGAGCACACCGGTGGTGGTGCTGACCACTTTTTTAGCTACCTCGCTCTTCGTCCGGAGCAAGAGGATAAACAAAACTACCAATCCGATCAGCAGCCCGACCAGAACCAGGATCACCCACCAGTTTTCTTTCGCCTCCTCCTCAGCCTCCTCTACGACGGTGACCTCTTTCGCCTCCCATTTGACATCGATGTTGACCGGATCGCTCGTCATCCCCGTTTCCAAGTAGGCGTCCTTAGCGTTGGCGACCAGCGTGTAATCCTCCGTCTGCACCTCCTTGGTGACCGTCGTGACGCCGCTCACTTGCCAGGTGAACGGGAAATCGGGCGGGGTGGTGCCTTTGCCGATCACATCACCGCCAGCAATGTACTGCACCTCCACCGGGTATCGCTCGGCGCCGTCCACTGACGTGATCTGTACCCGAAACTCGACGTTGGTGGGCACAAAACCTTTCAGCGTGCGGGAGTAGGGCACCGGGACCTGCAAGCCGTCGGTCGGGGAGGTCAATTCGATCTTCGGTGTCTCCAGGATCGACGAAAACTCGACATTATCTTCAGCCGAGCCAATGTCGGTATCCACTTCCATTTTCAGCGTGTAACTTCCTTTTTGCAGGCGCGTTTCGTAGGTCAGCAAATACTGGTTGCGCTGGGTCATCAAGCGGTCGAACAGATCCAGCACTTGCTGGTGGGTCTCATCGTTGTTGTGCAACTGGTAGAGCCCATCAGTTTGACGGGCCAAGCGTTTCAAGTTCTCCTCGGCGCCCAGCTGGCCGTTGCGCCGCGCCATGCCGATGGTGTAGAGGGAGATGTCGGACTCGTTGGCCTTGCGGATAATGTCACCCTCTCGCGTCTCATCGCTGAAATTGGGATCGACGCCGTCGGAGAAGACGACTACGATCTTGCGGCGATGGGCCAGCACATCCCGAATCGAAGCTTCGGAATTCTCTGTCAGCAGGCGGAGCGCCTCGTCCAGCCCCTCGTAGAGCGGCGTGCCACCGCGCACCGTCTCCCCTTCCATCTCCACCAGCGCGTTGAGCACCAGGTTGGTGTCGACCGGATTGTAGGAGAAATCCGCCTTCGGGTGCAACACGCCCTTCTCCTCATCCTCCTCGCCAACGCCGACGATGGCGATGACGTCGTCCTCGGCAGCGCCGGTCACAGTGAGCCGATTCACTATCTCGCGCACCAGATCGGTTGCCTCCTTGATGCGCTGATCGCCGCGTGCGGAAATCCCGCCCCGGTCCACCACGGCCACCACGGCCAGGCCGACCGGTTCGTAGGACGCGCTCGCTGTCTCCACCGCCGTCCCGGCTTCCTCAAGTTGGAAGTTGTCAGCGCTCAAGCCCTCGATGGACTGTGCGGTGCCCTCGTTGATGACGGAGGCATAAGTGCGCACCTCTGGCGGGGCGGTCGTCGTATCAGGCGTGCCCTGAATGATGAATTTGAGGCCGCCCTGCTGAGCAAGCGCGGCTTGCATGACTGTCAGCAAAATCAAAGACACGGCTAGTATGGATATAATCTTTCTCTTCACAGTATCTCCTCCTCTGGAGTGCTAGGAACGATTGACTTGAACGATCACCACGGTGATGTTGTCCTCCCCGCCGGCCTGGTTGGCCGCCTCGACCAGCCGGTCGCAGGCGTCCTGGGGCGAGGTGGAGGTACGCCAGATCTGATGTATCTTCTCATCCGATACCATTCCGCTCAGGCCATCGGAGCAGAGCAACAGCGCTTCGCCGGGAGCCAGCCTGCGCTCGAAGGTGTCCACCTCCAGCCGGGGCTTATCCCCAATGACGCGGTAGATGACGTTTCGCTGGGGATGATTCAGTGCCTCCTGCGGCGTGATCTGCCCGGTGGCGACCAGGCGCTCGACCAGCGAGTGATCGGTCGTGACCTGGACGATTTGATCCTCTTTGAGCAGATAGGCGCGGCTGTCGCCGACGTTGGCGATGGTTGCCTTGTCGCCGACGAGGATCGCCATCACCAAGGTGGTGCCCATATCGGTGCCGGCCGCCTTGCGTTCCTCGTAGACGGTCCGGTTGGCCGCCTGGGCCGCAGCGGTGAGCCATTGCCTGAGCGCGGGCAGGGGCTGCCCGGAAGACGCCGGGGTCAGAACGTCATTGGTCGCTTGCCGAGAGATGGTGCTGATAGCCAACTTGCTGGCCACATCGCCCGCTTCGTGCCCGCCCATGCCATCGGCGACGATGAACAAGCCCAACGGAGTGCTGACAGAGCGAAAGACCGATGATTGATCGAGGGTCGATAGACTGTCCTCGTTCAGCGAGCGCTCCTGGCCCACGTCGGTGCGGCTGCCGACGGCGAGAGAGACGCTCGCCGGGCGGCGGATCTCCCCCAGGGCCGCTTCCAGTGCAGCGGCAAAGTCGGTCGCCATAATTCTGGGCGGCTCACTCAGCGCTTGGGAAAAGAGCTTCGCCACACGATTGGGCAATGGATGGGAAGTATAGCGCGGCTTTCCCGTCGCCAGATGGAACAGCGCCTGGGCCAAGCCTTGCACATCCTTTGCGAAGTAAAGTGCCGACTCGGAACGAGACTTGGGCGGGATGACGCGGGCGACGTCGAGCCCCGTCCACTGAGCCACCTTTCCGTCCACCACGATGTGCTCCAAGCCGCTCTCGCGCAGCGTGACCTGATGTTGGTGCAAGTAAGCCAACGCTTGCGCCAGGGATAGGCCCCACTCCAGGACGTGATGGAGTTCCTGTGGTTTGGGGAGCGAACTGACCGGCGGCGGCGCAGACTCCGACTTAACTCGATAACTACGCGGCTGGCCGTAGGGCACTTCGGTGAAGATATCGTGGGGCAAGCGTAAGCCGGGATGCTCCAGGTGCATTCCCAAAAGCTGAGCTTCATTTATAAATGCCTGAGCGTTGGCGCTCTCTTGCATCAAATAACGCAGGTGCAATGGCTCAACGCCGGACAGATCAGCTCCACAGGAGAAACAAAATCGTTCCTCTGGATCGAATATCTCTCCCTGGCAATTGGGGCACATGCGCACCGGCCTGGTATCCTCAACCCAGTAGAAGTTCATGTGCTCGTTCGCCGCGCGCTCTTCCAAAATGAGGTATCGGCCATCGCGGAGCAAAGCGCCTTCCGGCAGGGGGGCAAAAGCGACGTTAGCGGCAGGCAGAGGGCGAGTGCCCGATGCGTCAGAGGCGGAAGCCTGTTGTGACGCGGGGGACTTTTTAAGCGGCTTGGTGGCCTGCTTGTGCGCTTGGGCGCTGCCAGGGGATTGCAGCGGCTTGCCACAACCTTGACAGAAACGAGCATCCCCTCGATTCTCGTGACCGCAGCTTGGACATCTGACTGTCGTTTTCATTATCAAGCCTCCCCTCTCTCACCGCCGGCGCGGAAGATGAAGCTCACCCCGCCGATGCCGAGCTGCCACCCGTCGCGCAGGAGGTTGCGCCCGGTGCGCTTCCCGTTCACATAAACGCCATTGGTCGAGTCGAGATCCTCCACGATCCAGTGGTTTCCTTGTCGCTCTTCTTGATAAAGGCGGGCGTGACGGCCCGAGACCGTCTCCCAGCCCGGAAAATCCTGAGTGATGACCAAGTCGCTTTCCGGTGCGCGTCCAATGGTGAGATTGGTCGTCGGTAAACTGAGGCGGCGCTGAGCACCGGATGCGTCAGTGCTCTCCAGATGCGGGCCGGTGGGAGCAGCGGG
>CAZDYW010000165.1:0-6527 GCA_964509655.1 uncultured Anaerolineales bacterium | reverse complement strand
GGCGCTGTCCGCGCACGTGCATTGTAGTCATCGTGTAAAAGTCGACCGGCAGCGTCACCGTCTGGTACAGCCAGGGAGAATAGGGTGCACACCCTTGCTCATACGAACTCTGCGAGGCGTGCAGCCGCAAAGACTTGGTGCCCTTGCCCGCGACGTAATACTCCGACTGCCAGGCGTAGGCATCCTGCTCCTCGCCGGCCTCCCAGAAATCGTACCACTCATTTTGTTGCGTGCTCTCGAAATCTCCGATGCGCAGTAACTCGTAACACATCTCTTGCACCAGTTTGATCTCGGACTGTGAGGTCTCGGTGTAGACGCCGGTAGCGCCCTCCTCGGTCGTCACCCGCACCACGTTGGTCAACGGGCCAGTATAGCCTGTCTCCACAGTGACGACGACCGTCTCCGTCCAGACGCCATCGGGCGCTGGCAGCGTCGTCGTCCACGTGAGAAGTCCGCCGGGCGTGACGTGGGCGGGCAGAGTGTCGGTGATGGTAGCGTGCAAATCCACGTTGCTGGTGTTGGTCACACGAATAGTGTAGGTGAGCAGGCTACCGGGAGCGACGAAAGCGGATGTCTCCTTGGTGATGGTGTTACTCGGAGGCCAACGTCAGCATCGTAGCGCGGTTCCAGCTTGTATGCCTCTTGATCGTACCAGCCGATGCCGCGGATGAAATCGTAGAAGTCGCCGGAGTTTGGCGTGTAGGTCAAGTTACCGTCTATATCGCCCTTGTCACCTGCGATGACGGGCCCACCTCCATCGTCGAACGCCCACTTGCCGGGGCCCACGTCCTTGCACGTTCGTCCCGTCGGGCCATTCCCTGCGGCAAACTTCCCCATCGTTGAGATTGCTCCAGGTGCAGGATGTTCCCAGCCCGGCCCGCCCTCCTTCATATATTCGTCTACGTAAGGATGGTGGGAGATGTAAGCGTCACCGAAGGCCCCCTCGTCCTCGTTATAGGTGTTTCTCTGCAAGACCCAGTAGCTCTTGTAGGGCTGATAGAAGGAACGGTGGTAGTCGATGTTGTGGTAGGAATAATGCTCGGCCTCGATGACGGTGTAGTAATCCTCGTGATCGGGGTTGTAATAGTGGCAGTCGCTAAGCCGATAATCGATGGCGCCGATGGTGCGGGTGATGTAAGTGGTGCAATCATTCGCGCAGTGATCGGCGTTCTCGATAGTAGTGTCGGACCAGTGCAGCGGATAGATGCTGCCGCCAGGATATTGTATGCCCGCTTCGGCTTCCCAGCAGCCGTAGCAGAGAGTACCGAACTCCATGGAACTCGATTTGTCCTGGACGACAACTGCGTCAATCCTTGCCAGCGCGGGATCATAGACTTTCAAGCCGCTCCAAGGCCCACCGGTCGGGTCGTTAATGAAGTAAACGTTAGCCTCGCCCACCTCGCCGCTCCTGGCAGTCACTATTCCCTACTGTGTTACTTACCCCCTGAGTGAAAGAGCCGGTAAAGCTCAACCACACAGTGAAAGTGGTGTAAAGGGCGCGTGGGCGTCACGGTGATCTTGCCGCCGTTCACGCCGTGCGTCGCTGTCAGTAGGCCTTACTGCACCCCGTGGACGGCGAAGGTGCGGCTGGTCACCTTCGCCGCGCTGATCGGCTCGTCGTAGGTGATCGAGACGGTCGTGGTCGGTGGCGCGGTGTGGCTGTTGCGAGGCGGATGAAACAGTGTCGGGGCGGGATATTCCTCGACTGTTCTGTGAGGTCGAAGGTCAGGAATGTCATAGGCTACAGTATCTTCACTCAGAAAGATAAGCTGTGGGATGACAATTGCAAGTGCGATGAGGACAGCAGCGATTGAGATAGCTTTTCTATACTCCATCGTGAGCTCTCCTTTCGCCCTGGGTCAAGGGCGGTGTCGCTAGCTCGGCGGGAATGATGAGTTAATGGGAGGAGACCCACTCGCTGCAGGAAGATCCGATGATTTGTGTGAGGAAACAGAACTCCTCTTTCAACTGTCTCAGTGGATCCTCTTGCTGGGGTGTCGGATCACGCGGTGACGCTGTGGGCGTCTGTTGATAGTTATAGCAGCATCGCCATACGGGGTTGGAAATGGGGTCAGGCAGGGCCTTGATGTGAAGAACGAAGCTAAATCAATCAATTTTAGTATAGCATAGAGTGGGAATTTGTACAATTTAGTGTAAACGCCCCTCTTTATACCCAAAAATCGATCTGAAACGGACGTTTTAGCGCTTGATACCAAGGCATAGTCCATACCTGATGCCTTTGAGGATCGATCGTTCTCGGTTCTCATGAGCCGCCTTCCGAAAGATCAGCCGGAGGAGGCTACAAGCGGTGTACACGGCAGGTGTGTGATTGCAGGCGATGGAATTCAGGCTATAATGGCATGGACATCGTTTCCCATATCCACCATTCCCAGAGAAGGGCGCGATGGCTTACCGAGTATGTTGGCAGGGTGTTCAGCCATGATCTGGGACACACTGCCGAGCGCCCGCCCCCCCGAACCAGATGAGCGCGGAGGAAGAGAATGGCCAATTGGCACACCAAGTCCATTGATCACATATTGAAGACCCTGAGCACGGCCCCAGACCAGGGGCTGAGCGATCTGCAGGCACGCGACCGCCTGCGCGAGCACGGGCCCAATGAGCTCGTCGAGAAGGCAAGCAAGAGCCCCTGGCGCATGCTGCTGGCACAGTTCACAGAGACCATGGTAATCATCCTAATTGTGGCCGCCGTCGCATCCAGTCTGCTTGGCAAGGTAACAGAGGCGGTGGCCATCCTCACCATTGTTTTCATGTTCGCAATTCTAGGTTTTGTTCAAGAATACCGCGCTGAACGCGCTATGGCCGCCCTCAAGAAACTAGCCGTGCCCACTGTACGCGTGCGCCGAGAGGGACATTTGCGCGAGATACCAGCCCACCAAGTGGTACCCGGCGATGTCGTGTTGCTGGAGGCGGGCAACGTCGTCCCTGCCGACGTCCGCTTTGTGGAAGCGGCGAACCTGCGCGTGCAAGAGGCAGCTCTGACAGGGGAATCGGAACCTGTGGAGAAGCACACCGAAGTCCTGGACGAACCCAATCTACCCTTGGGCGACCGACGCAACATGGGCTACATGGGGACAACGGTCACTTACGGACGGGGCACAGGCGTGGTAGTTGCGACGGGCATGGCAACCGAGCTGGGCGGGATCGCCACACTGCTTCAGGACGTAGAGGGTGAGCGGACCCCTCTGCAGAACAAGCTGGACCGGGTGGGCAAGACGTTGGCCGTCGTCGGGGTCATCGCCGCCCTGCTCGTCGCAGGAATCGGCCTGGTGAGTGGCGAATCCGCGCTGGAGATGTTCATAACGGCGGTCAGCGTCGCTGTAGCGGTCGTCCCGGAGGGGCTGCCCGCCGTGGTCACCATCACACTCGCCCTGGGCGCGCAGCGGATGCTCAAGCGAAACGCCTTGATCCGCAAGCTGCCCGCCGTAGAGACGCTGGGCTCGATCACGGTGATCTGCTCGGACAAGACCGGCACCCTGACTGAGAACCGTATGACAGTAACCATGGTCGACGTGGCCGGGCACCGGCTCGACCTCCAGCAATCGATGCGCAGGCGTATGCCAGCACTGGAGGACGAGGATTGCCGCATCATTTCCTTGGATGTGCAGCCACCGGCTGTCCAGTTGACGCTAGTCGGCGGCGCGCTGTGCAACGACGCAGTGTTGAAGCGCGATCCTGAAGAAAGTTGCTTTCACACCATTGGCGATCCAACGGAGGGAGCCTTGCTCGTCGCTGCCGGACAGGCCGGCTTGATGAAGGATGAGCTGGATGCGCAGTTACCCCGAGTGGCTGAACGGCCTTTCGATTCAGACCGCAAGCGAATGACAACCGTCCATGTGCTGCCGGAGGGGATCGTTCTTCCTGCTGACCTGGAGCTCCTTCAGCGCGAGGAAGGATCTCATGTGGCCATCACCAAGGGCGCTGTCGATGGGTTGCTCGACATCGCTAACCAGGTGTGGGTAGATAACCATGCCGAACCACTCGACGCAGCGTGGCGAGAACGCATTAAGAAAGCCAATGCAGAGCTTGCGCGGAATGGCATGCGTGTGCTAGGCGTGGCTTTCCGACACCTGGATTGGGATTCCCGCACAGCGGATCAGACCGTCAAGGAGAGGGAAATGATCTTCGTCGGCTTGGCGGGCATGATCGACCCTCCCCGCCCGGAGGCCCGCCAGGCCGTCGCAACGTGCAAGACAGCGGGCATTCGCCCGGTTATGATCACCGGCGACCATCCGTTGACGGCCCTTACCATTGCCAAGGATCTGGGCATAGTGAGCAGTGAGCAGGTGCTTACCGGCGCGGACCTGAACCGCACGTCGGATCAGCAGCTACAGATCGCCGTGGAGGAAGTCTCAGTCTTCGCCCGAGTGTCGCCGGAGGATAAGCTCAGGATTGTGCAGGCACTGCAAAGACATGGACAAATAGCCGCTATGACGGGCGATGGGGTCAACGACTCGCCCGCGCTCAAGAGGGCTGACATCGGGGTTGCTATGGGCATCACGGGCACGGACGTCGCCAAAGAGGCAGCGGACATGGTGCTCTTAGACGATAATTTCGCCACCATCGTCTCCGCTGTGGAGGAAGGGCGCGTCATCTACGACAACCTACTGCGCTTCGTGAAGTTCTCAATTGGCGGCAACCTGGCCAAGGTCCTGGTGATGCTCCTTGCGCCACTGCTCGGCATTCGGGTCGCACTGCAGCCCCTGCAGTTGCTGTGGCTGAACCTGCTCACCGATGGGTTGATGGGGCTCGGGCTTGGCCTGGAGCCAGCGGAGACAGGCACGATGCGCCGGCCGCCTCGCTCTCCCCAGGCGAGCTTGCTAAACCGCGCGACGCGGCGGCATGTCTCTTGGGTGGGTGTCGTTATCGGAGCAATCACGCTGGGGGCCGGCGCCCTCACCTACACGCCGGCCGACACGACGTGGCAAACAATGATGTTCACGACGTTGGCCTTTACCCAGATTGGGCATGCTTGGGGGTTACGCGCAGCGAGTAAGAAGCCGCTGGACACCGTGCGTGCAAACCCGGCAATGGTTGGCGTTACCGCGCTGACCGTCTTGCTACAGATCGCCGCGATCTACGTGCCATTCTTGGAGCGCTTCTTTCAGGTCGTGCCGCTATCTGCGGCCAACTTCGGTATCTGTGTCGGGCTTGGCTTCGTAATCTGGAGTGTGGCGGCGGTCGAGGGACACTTGCTGAGACGCGGGTCTCGTGCATCGGACGGGTGAATCTAGTCCAGCCATGCGCTCGTTATAGGGATCTGCTATGAGGATGAGGTGAAGCGATCGTTCCCCAGAGCGCCACCTGCTACAGCTCAGGCCGATCTTGATGTCCGTGGTGCCCGAGGAGCCTTTCGATGATGTGCGTTCTCGACTGCATACCCAGCGCTCCATAGGTAGCCCGCAGGGTCCAAGCGCTGAGGAGTTGTACACCTGCCCAGCTCTACCACCCAGGCCCAGATCGACCGCGTGTGTCCCTTTTTCAAGCAACTGCACCAGTGTAGTATCTCCTAGACCCGCTATGGCCGCCACGGGCAAACCACCAGGCAGATTCGGTTTGAGGCTCCCTGTACACCTCTTTGGTGGCGAACTGGAACGCCGAGCTTATGGCTTTAGGATAGAAGTAGTATTATTGCCTCAGAAGTTGCCCCTGCTAAAACCATCAAGACAAAAGCTTTCAGTACCGGACGTCGCAGTTCCGAAGTGCCGGAGAAATAGCAGATCGCTCCTTTGGAAACGGTGTTCATCAGAGCAGCGATTACCACAGCTATACCAGCCACATCCGACGTCAACTGGGCGCTAGCCGCCAGACGTGTCACACTCAGCGCTATCGCATCGACGCCGGCGAACCCGGAGATAAAGCTGGCTAGGTAATCATTTTTGACTATCAAAACCGGTAAAGGTATACTCGAGTTCTCAAACCAAGTGAGTGATCAAGTGAGGTGAAAATGCAACGACGCACTATAGATTTGAGTGAGAAAGAGCGAGAAGAGTTGATCGACCATCGTGATCACGATACTCGCCCTTACGTCCGTGAACGGTGCGCGGCAGTGATCAAGGTCGCTGACGGACAGGCGCCTCGTTCCGTAGCTTTGCACGGATTGCTGAAGTCGCGCGATCCGGACACCGGCCAAACCGCCCAAACCCCGAGGGAATTCATCGGGTCGGGCTCTGGGTACCAAAATGCCACCCCGGAAGCGCCATCCGGTGGTCAAAAAGGGCAAAAAACGCGCCCCAAGCGGCTAACCGCGCTTATTTCTTCAATTTTGAAAGTGCATTTTCATCTCGGCTTTTGACCGAGGCATTTCGCTTTGTCCAAAGTCCAGTATATTGTACTCTAAATTATTGAACAGAGTTGTGTCACTTATGTTAGCACATAGGGAGTCCAAACCAACAGAATCCCGACTGAGGGATTGAAACCGAGAATGAGCTGACGATGTTTCCCGATGGCGCCAAGTCCAAACCAACAGAATCCCGACTGAGCATTGTAAGAATTTGTCAAGTCGGAGA
>CAZDYW010000164.1:0-6531 GCA_964509655.1 uncultured Anaerolineales bacterium | reverse complement strand
CGATTGTCAGAGTCAAGACGAAGCTGCCATGGGCGCAGCAGCCCAGCGTTGGTGTACACCACGTCACTTGGCCGGGAGAGACCGTGCGCGTCGGCCAATCGTTAGTGTCGCCGGCCCATGTGGTGCCTGGTGGCAAAGTGTCGGTGATGCAAACATCCTGGGCCGTTAGACAATAGTAATTGGTGTAAGCGATAGTATAGGTCAACGGTTCATCGTGCTTAACCTGTGTCACGGGGATCGTTTTCGTGATGGCGAGGTCGGTGCGTTGCACGTTTATGAACGTCGTCGTTATGAAGTCACAAAATGCTCTTACTTCGACCGTTATCCTGTCATTATCGGGTACCAGGCTGGGATCGTTTAGCGTAAAAATAGTGCTAGCATATCCTTCATCGTTGAGGGTTACGGGCGAGGGATTGAACTCCCCTACACCGCTGGGCAGCGGCGTCAAGTTTAGCAAACGCGGGTTTACGTCCGGCGGTCCATCTCGCACCGGCTCAGGGACAGTGTTGGGGGGAACTTGTCCATCGTTCATCGTGATCCAAAGCGTAGCAGTCACTCCCACGTTGCCGGGGATGGTGATGGGGTCTTGAGGAGTCAGTCTAATCCAAGGTTCTATCTCGGCCTCGATGTTTTCGTCGCCGTAAAGGTTGTCGTTTGGTGGGTCATATCCGAAAGTGGGGGCGTTGGGATGAGGAGTGCCCCACCAGTTACTAGGAGCTTCAACAAGGTAAGGGCCACCATTCTGCAACTCGTAAGAGGGATGTGAACATAGGGCATTGAGCTCTAAAAATGCCCCACGATCCATAGAAGCACCATCGTCGAACTCAACAGCATCAGTTATTGTGTCGTAGATCACATTGTGAGCAATACCGCCAATTTCACTATTTGTACCGGTGATATAGAGTGCAGCTTGATAACCGTCCCCGCCGATACCGTTACTGTAAATTTGGTTATACTGGATGGTAGCCTCATCTTGGTCAAGCAGGTGGACAGCGGCGCTGGAATTCGTGCTGGAGTAAGCCGTATTATAAATTGTGTTGCTGAGCACTTTATTATCTCGACCGTCCTCCATGCGGATGCCGTCCCTACCGCAGCCGTGAATTAAGTTCCCGTCAATCTCGTTGTGGTTGCCACCTCCTGTGGCTTTCCCCCTGAAGTACAACCCATAATGGTCGATACCTCTGATAATGTTGTCGATGAAATGATTGTAGCTGGCCTCGTTCAGGACAATACCGCTGGTGCAACTGTAAATCTCGTTGTTTTCGATCCTTGAGTAGTCGATATCGCCGCCGATAGCGCTATTGAAGGTTTCGCTGCCGCCGTTGCAGCGAAGCGTGTTGGACAAAATCGCGTCGCCGTCGCCTTCTTTCGTGGAGCCGCTGGATGCGATGCCGGTGCATGCATATTCAATCAGCGCGTTTTCAATGCGATTGCGGATGCTGTTCTCACCAAAGCTGATGCCTACCCAAATGCAATGGGTGAGATTAGATGAGCTTTTGGCCGTAAAAGTGATCGGCTGGTCAGGGGTACCTACAGCATCGAGCTCACCTAAGATGTACAGCTTGGCAGTGTTTGTGAACAGCACCCATACGCCCGGTTCAATCGTCAGAGTCGCGCTGGGTTGCACCGTCACTACGTTTTTTTCTACTTCGTAACAAGGGTCTCCCCAAGTTGTATCGCTGTCAATATCTTCGGTGATCGGTGTGCAAGGGGGGACCGTGTATCGTGGTCTTACTGCACATCCGGAGGGCAGTTGCTGTGCCGATTGGAGTTCCCAGGTTTCTATTGCGCTCTGGAGTGTAGAAGTTGTGGGCTCTTGCCTACCTGTGACTCCATCCGTGGCATACATCACCTCTAGCAGTTCCCAGGGCATCCGTGCCAAGTCGCGCTTCTCTGGGGCGCTGGGTTCCACTGCTGGCTTGTGTTTTGCTTGCTGCTGAGGCGGAGCTGGTATCTGTGCTCGCACCGACTGATGGTCCAACCACATCATCGTCGTTCCGAGAAGCAACAAGCTCAGCAAACATACTCCAATCGAGGCAAGTATCCGTTTCATTTTTATCCTCCGTCTGTAAAAATCTTGGGGCTACATTAGGCTGCGTGGCTCTCCTCAGAATAGTGGGGTAATCAAAAACTTGCAGATTTCCAACAGGTCTCAGATAACTTCACTATAGTTTAGTGAGAGAGTTGCAAGGCTTGGAATTAGTACATCATTTAACTTGCTTCAGTCTATCATAAAATAAGTTTGATGGTAGTTACATTTTCGTTGCAGTTGCATTATCACGGAATGGCTTTGGGCAACCTTCTCAATGTCGTAACTACAGACGGATACTGGCTAACGTGACCTTTGACCGCACATTCACAATTGCATAATTAGCATTTTACGTGAGTGAATACGAGGATTTTCCTGTCATTGTGCAATCGTGTATAATGGGGGGCATGTGCGTGTGGGGCTGGAGGATAACGTGCGTGTGCCGAACAGTGAACTGGTCAGGGGATTCGCGCACTTTTCACAAGGCCGTGCCGCCTCCTCGATGCCTGACGTGATGTCGGCGGCCCAAGTGTGGGTTCCTTCTGCTGGGGATGGTGTTGGGGAAGTAGAGAGTGGTTCAATCAACGTCCCATAAGAATCAGGATTGCCCCAGGTTATTGAGAGGATACGAATTTGATGTCTGATGAGCTTCAGGTGTTTTTGGACGCCATCACTGCCGGTGATGAAGATTATACTGAGAGTGTGGCCTTAACTTTGTCTGATCTGAGTGATGAAGGAATGGCTTCCTTACGGAGACTCCTGGAAGATGATGACCCTGACCGGCGTTGGTGGGCGACGCGTGCTTTGGTAGTTGTTGGCGACTCTGATGCAGCGGGGCTGATCATCGGGATGTTGGATGATCCTGATCCTGATGTGCGAGCTTGTGCTGTTTTTGGACTGTCGATATTGCAGCCTTTGGATGGAGTGGAGCCTCTTGTCGCTCGTCTTTCTGATCCTTCCGCCTATGTAGCTCGCCTGGCTGCCGATGCGCTGGCACAGTTTGGTGCTTCTGCTACCGAGGTTCTCATTCTCGCTTTGGAGAAGGGAGATACAGCCACCCGCGCAGGAGCAGCACGAGCACTTCGGGTCATTCAGCCAGAGGATGCTATCCCCGCGCTCTGTGCTGCTCTTGATGATCCTAGCGCTATCGTGACCCACTATGCTGAGGATGCATTGGAGCGGATGGGAGTGGGGCTGGTGCTCTTTCGACCTTGAGGGTAATCTTGGGAGCGGATCATGTTTGGAGAGCGTATCATTCGCTATACCGCGGCGGGTGGCGTCGTGACCTGTGACGATCGGGTAATGGTTCTATCTCGTCCAAGCTGCGATGAGGTGCGGCTTCCCAAAGGTCACCTTGAGCAAGGGGAAAGCCTACAAGAAGCTGCGTTGCGCGAGACCCGCGAGGAGAGTGGATATGGTGGGCTGGTCATAGAGGCTGATCTGGGCCAGCAATTGGTCTCCTTTGCCCGCTCTGGCTATCAAATTGTGCGGGCCGAGCATTACTTTCTGATGACTTTTGCTGAGGGAGAACTGGGTTCGCCATCGGGCGGTGAGGCACAATTTGAGCCCCTTTGGCTTTCTTGGGACAAGGCATTGGCGGCCTTGACCTTCGAGGCCGAGCGAGAGTGGGTGCGGCGGGCGTGGAGGCTGTGTAGCGGTGCTGTTTCTGAATAAGCCGGAGCAAGCATCCGAGGCAATATTTCCACTTCGTGTAGTGACTAGGGGGAGCATTAAGAATAAAACCGAGAGATGTCTTGAGGGGAGGGGGTTGAAAGAGAGGTAAGCATGAGACAAGAAAAAGGAAGGGGGACCGTCGCTGTAGTCGGCGGGGGATTAGCTGGAAGCGAAGCAACCTGGCAGATTGCCGAGCGGGGCATTCCAGTGGTGTTATATGAAATGCGGCCGCACAAAATGACGCCTGCTCATGCCAGTGGTCTTCTGGGCGAATTGGTCTGCTCGAACAGCTTGGGTTCTGATTTGCCTGATCGAGCTGCTGGGCTTTTGAAGAATGAGTTGCGTTACTTAAATTCCTTGGTGCTAGCCTGTGCTGATGAGACACGTGTGCCGGCGGGTAGCGCATTAGCAGTGGGGCGGGAAAAATTCGCGAGAGAGATCACATACCGTTTGGAGAATCATCCACGAGTCCGCGTCGTGCGTGAAGAATTGACAGAGATACCCTGTAGCCCGGCTGTCATTGCCACAGGGCCTCTCACTTCGGATGCTTTCGCCGATGCCATCATTGACCTGACCGATGAGGAGCATCTTTACTTTTATGACGCGCTAGCTCCTATCGTCACACTTGAATCCGTAGATATGTCTATCGCCTTCCGAGCTTCGCGCTATGGTAAAGGAGAAGCGGATTATATCAACTGCCCGATGACGGAAGATGATTATGACCGTTTTGTTGCGGCTTTGGCGTCAGCTGAGCGTATTCCCTTACGGGACTTTGAACGGGAATCGGCCAAGTTCTTCGAAGGTTGTTTGCCTGTGGAGGTGATGGCTTCTCGTGGACGAGATACCTTAGCCTTCGGCCCACTTCGCCCGGTGGGTTTGACCGATCCACGAACTGGTAAATGGCCTTATGCTGTCGTGCAGTTACGGCAGGATAACCTGGCTGGAACACTCTACAACCTGGTCGGGTTTCAGACCAACTTGAGGTATGCGGAACAAGAGCGAGTGTTCCGTCTCATTCCTGGATTGGAGCAGGCGGAATTTGTGCGTTTTGGTCATATGCATCGCAATACTTTTATCAATGGGCCGTCTCTATTGGAACCCACAATGGCATTTCGCGAGCGAATCGGTCTCTTTTTCGGTGGGCAGATAACGGGAGTGGAGGGATATGTTCCTAGTGTCGGCAGCGGATGGGTAGCAGGAGTCAATGCAGCTCGTTATGTGTTAGGAGAGCAATTGCTGACATTACCTCCCACGACGATGTTGGGGGCATTGTGTAACTACGCAAGTTTTGCAGACCCTAGTAACTTCCAACCAATGAAGGCTAACTTCGGCTTGATGCCTCCATTGGCAGGACGAGTGCGCAATAAGCGGAAGAGGTATCAAGCTTATGCTGAGCGTGCACTGAGGGATTTGCAGGATAAAGTAGATGTTCTTATGTAGTACTTCGTGTAGTGAATATAGCAAGGGAAACAACGTTTATTCACTGACTTAATTTCAGGTAGGAAAAGCTAGGCTATGCGAAATAGGGCACTGAGGATTCAAACAAGTGGGAGAGCAAGAGGAAAAACATGATGAACCAGAACTCAGTCCACGCTGATTTGTGATGGAGGCGCGAATCTCTGAGAAGGAGGTAAGGGGAGTTGTATTATGAAACGACTTCCAGGGCATTCCTCTTCGTCATAACCTGGACTTTCTGCCCATATGCGTCCACCGTGAGCCTCGACAGCCCCTCGTGCAATAGTCAACCCCAGCCCAGGCCCACCACCTTTGAAGGCAGTCTGACCTGAGGAATGAAAAGCCACTTCACCAATTTGATAAAACTTCTCGAAAATCAGATCGATGTCCTCTGATGGTATACCGATGCCATTGTCCTCTACGATTACCTCTACGCAAGGCCCCAGCTCAGAAACTTCTACATTTTTGCCAGTGACCTTTATCCGCCCCCCATCTGGTGTGTATTTAATGCCGTTATTTATCAGGTGATAAAAAGCCTTGTACAACAAATCAGAGTCACCTAGATAAAGAGGTAAATCCTGTAAACCTTCCATCTCCAAGCTTAAGTTGCGCTCCTCTAACACCTTCTCAAACGTTGAGGCAACACCTTTCAGAATAACCGAGATGCTCAGAGGTGTGCGATAAACATTCATATCACCAGACATAACCCTTGAGACATCCAAAATATTGTTGAAGATGCGATGGAGCCGCTCTGTACTATCCACCAGCCCTTGAACCAGCGATTCCACTCCAGAGATTTCCTGTACAGCCGGGTTGTTCTGAATCATCTGCGCGTACCCAAACAAAGCCGCCACAGGTGTGCGTAACTCGTGGGCCGAGACCTGAATAAAATCTGCCTTAGCTTGATCCAGTATTTCAAGCTGTTGAAGAGCTCGAACCAGTTCCCGATTAGCTTGACGTAGCTCAGCGATAGCCTTTTGATCAGTCTCCCGCAAACGAGCCGTCATACGAACCAACAAACGGATGCCTAGAGAAGGACTACGTCCCAAGACATTGAGGAAAGAATCTCTGTCAATCTCCAACAGAGTTGTGGGTTCAGAAGAACGCACCGTAGCTGTACGTGTACCTTCTTGGAGAACGGCCATTTCTCCAAAGAAACTTCCCGGACCCCTGACGCCCAGGTGACGCTCTTTATCATCATCTAATTGTTTGATGATGTCCACTTTCCCTTTGACAACGGTGTAAACTGCACTTCCAGGATCACCTTCACGGCAAATGACTGCTCCCTCCGGTAGAGAGCGCACAGACGCAGCCCGAGCCAATTCGTTCAGATCCTCCTCTTCAAGACCCAGAAGAATCGGTCGCAAAAATTC
>CAZDYW010000163.1:3951-6537 GCA_964509655.1 uncultured Anaerolineales bacterium | reverse complement strand
CTGGAGATTCGGTCGATAGTTTACGTCAGCTTCCCAGCGTGGATCGTTTGTTGGGTATGGGGGAAGCCCAAGGGCTAATTCGCGCATATGGCCACCAACAAACGGTGGTCGCTCTGCGGGAGGCGCTCGACGCAACGCGCAACGCCATATTGTCCGGCGCGGATGCGCCCGCGCCCGATTCAATCTTAGTGGAAGCGGAAGCCCACCTGCGGCGGAAGCTGGCCCCGACTCTCCACCCCGTAATCAACGCCACCGGCGTCATCATCCATACCAACCTGGGGCGTGCGCCCCTCTCGGCGGAGACGCGAGCGGCGATGGAGGCCGTCGGCCAGGGCTATTCCACGCTGGAATATGACCTGGAAGCCGGACGACGCGGTCACCGCACCGTGCATGCCGAACGGCTGCTCTGTGAACTCACCGGTGCCGAAGCCGCGCTGATAGTCAACAACAACGCCGGCGCGGTGCTCCTGGCGCTGACCGGATTGGCCCAAGGTCGAGGCGTGGTCATCTCGCGCGGGCAACTGGTGGAGATCGGCGGCGGCTTCCGCGTGCCCGATGTGATGGCACAGAGCGGTGCGCAACTGGTCGAGGTGGGCACCACCAATCGCACCCACCTGCGCGATTATGTCGCGGCAATTGAGCCCGACGCAGGTAACGATGTGGCCTTGATCTTGCAGGCTCATCACTCCAATTTCCGCGTGGTCGGCTTCACCTCGGAGCCAAGCCTGGAGGAGCTAGTCGCGCTGGGCACTGAGCACGGGCTGCCGGTGATGTATGACCTGGGAAGCGGTGCGCTGCTCGAAACGAGCGATTTCGGGCTGGCGCACGAACCCACGGTGCAGGAAAGCGCCGCAGCGGGCGCGGATGTGATTTGCTTCAGCGGCGACAAGCTGCTCGGCGGCCCCCAGGCCGGGGTCATCGTCGGGAAGGCCGAGCACGTCAACCCCCTCAAGAGCCATCCACTGACCCGCGCGCTGCGCCCCGATAAGCTCTGCCTAGTGGGCCTGCAAACAACACTGCTCCATTACCTCAAAGATGAGGCACTGGAGAAGATCCCCGTCTGGCGCATGATCTCCACACCGCTGACCGAGATTAAACAAAGAGCGCGCCGCTGGCAAGAGAGCCTGCAAGCTTCGGGCGTTCAAGCGCGGATCTTGGACGGTCGATCCACCATCGGTGGAGGCAGCTTGCCCGGCGAGACCTTGCCGACAAAGCTGGTCGCGCTGGAAGCGGAGAGGCCAAACCATCTGGCGGCTGCGCTGCGGGCCGTCACCCCGGCGGTCATCGCCCGCGTCGAGGATGATCGCTTAGTGCTGGACCCACGCACAGTGCTACCGGAAGAGGAGCAAAATCTGCTTCGAGCAGTAACTCAAACAGCTAAAGAGGAGAAATGAAACAAGACATAGATCGCTTGATGGAAAAACGTGGCCTGGATGCCATTCTCGTCGCCGGCTTAACCTATGGCAACCCGGCGATGCAATATATGATCAACGAGGCCAATCTCTCAAAAGGCTACGTGGTCAAGAAGCGGGGTGAAGAGCCGGTACTCATATGCTCGCCCATCGAGCGGGAGGAAGCCACAGCGAGCGGCCTTCCCGTCGTGAATATGAACAAGTATGATTTTGTTAGTATCGTGCGCGAGAAGGGCGACCGTCTGAGCGCGAACGTTGAACTTTACCGTCGTATTTTCTCCGATCTGGGCGTGAGCGGACGGGTTGGCTTCTACGGCAAAGCCGATAGCGGGCGAGCGTGGATGCTCCTCAATGCGTTGAACGAGGGGCTAGATAACGTGGAGGTTTACGGCGATTTCGAGGTGACATTGATCGATGAGGCCCGCGCCACGAAGGACGAGGCCGAGGCCGCGCGTGTCCGCGAGATGGGACGTCGCACCTGCGCGATTGTGGAGCGCACCATCGCTTTCCTACGTTCACATCAAGTACGGGGCGAGGCGCTGATTCAGGAGGACGGAACCCCGTTGACCATCGGGCGGGTACACGATGAAATCGCCCACTTCATCGCCGCGGAACGGTTGGAGGACCCAGAAGGCTTCATCTTCTCCATCGGGCGTGACGCCGGCGTGCCCCACAGCAAAGGCCGCGCCGAGGATATAGTCAAGCTGGGGAAATCCATCATCTTCGACATTTTCCCGCGCGAGGCCGGCGGGGGCTATTTCTTCGATATGACCCGCACCTTCTGCCTGGGCTACGCGCCGCCGGAGGTCGAGGAGGCCTATGAAGATGTGTATGATTGCGTCGAGATGCTCGTCGATGCTTACAAAGTGGGGGAGGAAACGCGCCGCTACCAGCAGATGACGTGTGATTTCTTCGAGGATCGGGGTCATCCCACCGTCGGCAGCGACACGAAGGCGGAGAGCGGCTATGTGCATAGCGTGGGCCACGGGCTAGGGCTGGCGATTCACGAGGAGCCGCGATTTAGCGACACGCCGGACAACGCCGATGTGCTCAAGCCCGGCCACATCTTCACCTGCGAGCCGGGGCTGTACTACCCAGAACGCGGTTTCGGCATGCGCATCGAGGACGTGATCTGGATCGACGCCGATGGCGCCGTGCATAACCTGACCGATTT
>CAZDYW010000163.1:0-3851 GCA_964509655.1 uncultured Anaerolineales bacterium | reverse complement strand
AAAATAGCGCTGCGTGCCTCCTTGATGTCCACGCCGCCGGCCGCCGAGATCAACACATCGAACTTGCTGCGCACCCGATTGACGTGTCGATATTGGATCAGTTTACCGCGTGTGCCCTCCTCATCTCGCCCTCGGTGCAAAACCACCACGTCGGGCGGCTTCTTCAGCCGCCTCACTACCCTCAGTGGATCCTTCACACCAAGCATATCGATCATCGAGACCATGTCTAGCTCATCACAGCGGGCGATGAAAAAATCGAGCGCCTCGGAGGGCGAGCTGCCGAGCACCGTGGCAGCCGTCGCGCCAGCGCCATGCGCCATATCGACCTCGTCCAGCGCTCCATCCACCGTCTTCAAATCGGCCACGACCTGACCGGGCCAGTGGCGACGGATCGCCCGGATGCCATCCGCCCCCTCTCGCTTGATGTAAGGCGTGCCAGCCTCGATGAAGATGCGCTCCTCTCCCTGCGACAAGCCGAGGACACTTTTCGCGATCTTCGGCAAGAGGCGCCGCACCAGCCCGATGTCGTAGTTGAAAGCGATCTGGAGATAACGTATCTTATTATCGAGACGGCCGCCGCTCATTCCCCTTGCCCCTCGACGAGCGCTTTGACCGCACCGCCCACGCTGGAGGGCACGAAGAGCACGATCTTCTCCGATGGATCAGCCGCAATGGCACGGATGGTCTGGAGCGTGCGCAAGTGCATCGCGCCCTCGCTTTCGGCCAGATTCTTCGCCGCTCGCTGCAAGTTCTTCGAGGCCTCCAGCTCACCCTGGGATGTGATGACCACGGCGCGGCGCTCGCGCTCGGCCTCCGCCTGCTGGGCCATAGCACGCTTCATCTCGGCCGGCAGTTCGACCTCCTGGATCTTGATCGACTCGACATCGATGCCCCAGCCATCGGTCTCGGAATCCACGATTTCCTTGATGCTCTCGGCGATCTGCTCTCGCTCGGTGAGGACGAAGTCCATCTCGCTGTTGCCGATCACGTCCCGCAGCGCGGCCTGGGTGTATTGGCGGATGGCGAAGGCGTAATCCTCGATCTTGATGATGGCGTCGGCGGGTTTGGTGACCTTGAAGTAAACCACCGCGTTGACCAGCATGGGGATGTTATCCTTGGTCATAACCTCTTGCCGGGGAATTTCGGCCGTCTTGATGCGCATATCCAACTTTTGCATTGTCTGCAGAATGGGGATAACGATGGTCAAACCGGGATTGCGCGTGCCGGTGTACTTACCCAACGTGAAGATCACGCCTCTCTCGTACTCATAAAGCAACCTGATGCCGCGTATAACCAGCAGCCCAACGATTAGAATACCTGCACCAACCAGACAACTACCTACAGTCAACAATCCTTCCATGATAAACCCTCCTATCTATTCGGGATGTCGTCGATCCCTATTTTTAACCATGTGATCTGCAATCTGCAATCTGCAACTTGCTATTTGACTTACTCCAGGCCGCTCTTGCCAACCAGGATGGACCCATACGCTGGACGAAATTAGCGGGGTCATAAGTGAAGAGCCTCCTTCCCCGCCAACCGATTGACCGATTGCCGCAATTCCAAGATGTGCGCCTGTGTCTTCTCCTCATCGGGGAACCTGCGCAAGCGACGTTTGTTGAAAGCCAACTCAGTCGCCAAGCGATAATACCGTCCCAACATCAACCAGCGCCTGGGATCGCCGCTGAGCAAGGCGTTCGTTCGCTCCGCCAGCCTTCTGGTATAGGAGGAGATCACCTCATAATCCTCCTCGCCGAGCGTGCCTAACTCAATCTCATCGCGCAGAAAATCAACGATCCAGCGCCGCTCCTGCACGGATGTCCACACCAGGACCGCCAACAGGGCCAACACGCCGCCCCAGTCCGAAAGGAATGTGATTAAACAGGGCCAGCCCAATTCGGCGCCCATCGTCACGCTGGCGTTGTGGATGGAGTGCGAGGTTATTCCCAGCAGTATCCCCAGGATAGGCCCGCTCTTCCTCACCAAAGGTTTGGAAGCCGTATGGGCGAGCGCGATGCCCAGACCGGTCAGACCGGTGAACAGCGCATGGTTGAGGCCGAAGAGAAAAGCGCGAAATACAGCCAGGAATGCAAATCCGCCCCAGCCGCCCTCCATGAAGCCCGAGATGAAGTAGAATATGTTCTCCACGGCGGCGAATCCGAAACCCACCAGGCCGCCATAGAGGATACCATCGAGGGGACTATCAATCTCCCGGCGGAAAAAGAAGAGGAGCAGCAACAACGCGCAGCCCTTGAAAACCTCCTCGACCACGGGGGCGATGACGGCTGCTCCGACTAGGCTGGCAGCGGCGGGATCGACAAGCGAAGAGACTGGAACGTCAAGTATTAACTCGGCGATCAGGGAGAAGATAATGGACGGAACCGCACCCCACAAAAACGCGGCGACAAGCAAGCCCAGCGGCTCCTTCTCGTAGCGGTCAAACCACCACAGGACTAGGGCGTAGACTATCATCGGCGCGAGGCCAACGATTATGGATAAGGTGATGCCAATCAGGGTTGTCATATCGTGAAGATTGGTTCAATCTCTAAGATTGAGCCAACCTCGTCTCCAGCGAGCGCAAGTATTCGATAAGCTCGTCCCGCATATCCTCGCGCCGCAAACTGATCTCGATGTTAGCCTTCAATTGACGCAAGGGATCGCCGGCCGCCATCCACAGGCCGTCGATGGGCCTTACGACGACGGAGGAGCGCTGGGCCAGATTGTCCACAGCATCGGCCACCCAGAGCTCGCCTCCTTTGCCAGTCTCCAAGTTCTCCAGCACCTCTAAGAACACCGGCGTGAAGATGAAATGACCGATCTGCACCAGGTTAGAGGGCTCGGTGCCGGGCGCTGGCTTCTCGATAATGCGCTCCATCTCATTCTCTGAACCGGGCTTGAGCTCGATGCAGCCGTAAAGGTGAGCTTCCTCATCCGGCACGCGCTGCGCGGCGAGCACCACAGCCGGCTCATACTCGTCGAAAGTATCCAGCAATTGCCGGGGAATCGGGGAATCTCCCATCACGATGTCGTCGCCGAACATGTAATAAAACGGCTCGCCCGGCGTGAGCCAATTGCGAGCAGCCAGAGCCGGCGATGCGTTGCCATAGGGCAAACTCTCCGGTTGGCGCACGAAGACGATGTCGGCCATTTGATCGATGCGCTGCATTTCCTCCAGAAGCTCCAGCTTACCCGATTTCTCCAGATGCCGCTCCAGATCGGGGACGGGCGCGAAGTGGCGCTGCACGACCTCGCTGCCGTCGCGCACGACGACGATGATTTCCTTGATCCCGGCCGCTACCAGCCCCTCGACGTGATACTGGATGAGTGGCACACCGGCGATGGGGATCATCTCTTTCGGAACCGCTTTGGAAGCGGGCAGGAATCGCGTGCCGTACCCGGCGATGGCGATGATGCCTTTCATGAAATTGTAACTCCTTGCACTTTTGAGAGGCGTGAAAACTGAGGCGAAGATTGATTTGGAATTTCAGACGCGGCTCTAGTATAACAGACGTTGCGATCATTGCCAAGCCGTCGCCCTCAGTCCAATTCTGCCAACCATCCCACGATGCCAAAAAGCCCGCCTTCGCGGGCTCCCCATTCAAACTTCCAGATTTCACAATTACACATACAGGGCCAACCGCCGCGCTAATGCTTGGGTAAAGTGACCAAAAAAGTAGTCTCTTCCCCCAGCGTGCTTTCCACCTCGATCTTGCCCCCGTGCAATTCCACAAGCTGTTTGGCAATCGCCAGCCCCAACCCGCTACCCCCACCGGAACGGGAACGCGACCGCTCACCGCGCCAGAAACGCTCGAAGACGTAGGGCAGGTCCTCGGGCGGGATGCCCGTCCCGG
>CAZDYW010000162.1:0-6539 GCA_964509655.1 uncultured Anaerolineales bacterium | reverse complement strand
CTTGACCCGTGGGCTTAACAACGGTATACTTCAATGTGCAAAGCACGTATGAGCAGAATTAACCGGCTGAAGATGAGTCACAGGGGAGGTTACCGATGAAAAGAAAACTTATCCTGATCATGATGATTCTAACCGTCACGTTGTTGGCATGCAACTTGCCCTCCACGGTGGCGCCGACGGCGACGTCCACCACGGAAGTTGTAGAAGAGACATTGACGGCTACGGCGACATCCACACCGACTCCGACGGAGCCGCCCACCGCTACCCCATCCGATACATCAACGCCGATGGCGACTGCAACAGCGACTTCACCTCCGCCACCGGAACCGACGGCGCCGCCCCCAGCGGCGACTTCGCCTCCGCCAGCAGAGGGGCCCCCTCTGGAGATAGAAACTTTCTCCGTCGAGGTGGAGGATATGGAGACGGGCAAGCGCTTCACTTTCAGTTGGCAGACTACCGGCGCCGTTCGGGCCAGGATTTTCAGTGGCACCGCGCGTCGCTTTCCCCCGCAGTGGGAGGTGGAGCCTAATGGCACCCTCACAGTCGAGATTCCCAACACGTTTTACCGCAATCCATCGATGGCGTTGAACGCCTACGACGCGCAGGGTAACAGCGTCTCCTCATCCGTGACGGTCGATTGGCCCTGTAAATATGACTACTTCTTCGAGAATGACTTCGAAGCTTGCCCGGCATACACAGCCAGTTCCACCTGGGCGGCTGAGCAGTACTTTGAACGCGGGCGCATGATGTGGCTACAGGAGGTCAGGGATGAATCGGTCGTGCAGCGCAGCCTGATCCTGGTCTTCTACAATGACGGTCGGTATGAGCAGTACAACGACACCTGGACGGAGGGCGACCCGGAGAAAGACCCCACGATCACGCCCCCTGAGGGACTGTTTCAGCCTGTGCGCGGGTTTGGTAAAGTATGGCGCGAACAGCCCGGCGTGCGGGATGGGCTAGGCTGGGCCAAGGCCCCTGAGCAGGGCTTCCAGACCAAGTGGCAGCAGCAGATTCGGGAATCCATCCCCTCCGTCGCCTTCGTGCGCATCTTCGACGGGCGGATCATCGAGATCCTCGGCTGGGGCTGGCAATCAGGCGGCGATTGGGAATTCGTGGCGAACTAACTACTCCTGGGAGCGAACCTTTGAACCTTTTTCAAGCCCTCTTACTCGGTGTTCTACAAGGCGCTACAGAATTTCTACCGGTCAGCAGTTCGGGCCATCTGGTTTTGATCCCCTGGTTGTTAGGCTGGGCTTCACCCGGTCTGGCCTTCGACGCGATGGTGCATTGGGGCACCGCGCTGGCCGTGATCATCTACTTCTGGCGCGATTGGGTCGATTTGGTCGCTGCCACTCTGCGCTCCCTGCCGCGGATCTGGGATGGGGAGGCGCAGTTGGCCTGGCTCATCATCCTGGGCACGCTTCCGGCGGCCATCATCGGCTACCTGCTGGAGGATTTCTTCGAGAGGATGTTCGCCCGTCCTGTGGCAGCGGCGGGCTTTCTGTTGGTCACAGCGGCTCTGCTGATCGCTAGCGAACGGCTGGGGCGTCGCGAGCGGGGCTTGGATGATCTTGCCTGGCGCGATGCCTTGATCATCGGGGCGGCGCAGGCGCTGGCTATCTTCCCCGGCATCTCCCGCTCCGGTGCCACCATCGCCGCCGGGCTGACCCGTGGATTGGAGCGGGAGCCCGCCGCACGCTTCAGTTTTCTCCTGGCAACGCCCATCGTCCTCGGCGCCGGGCTGTTCAAGGGTGTGGAATTGGTGCAGATGGGGGGATTGATGGCGCAGGCACCCGCGTTAATCGTGGGCTTCGTGACGGCGGCCCTGGTCGGTCTCGGCTGCATTCACTTCTTGTTGAGTTACCTGCGGCGCAGACGGCTATATCCATTCGCGGCCTACTGTGCTCTCGTTGGCATCGCTTGCCTGCTGGTGGCGTTGCTTTGAGAATGATGGAGGAAAGGTAAAATGAACAAACCATTATTTTTGAATCTTTACGATATTGAAAGCCAAGAACCAATCCCCGGCGCCGAAGTCCGCTTCGTCCACAGTGATAATATGACCCTCGCTTACTGGCACTTCGAGCCCGGCACCCCGCTGCCCGATCACAACCATCCCCACGAGCAGGTGACTAACGTCATTGAGGGTGTGTATGAGCTGACCATTGAGGGTGAAACCACCCGCATCGAGGCCGGCTCGGTGGTCATCATCCCACCACATGCCAGCCACTCTGGCAAATCGATCACTGAATGCCGCGTCATCGACGCCTTCTATCCCGTGCGGGAGGACTATCGTTGATCCGCAATCCGCAATTTGGCGAAGCGGCGCGATCCGCAATCCGCGATCTGCTTCTCGCCTCTTGCATCCTGTGTCTTGCATCTGCGTGCGCCTCCCAGCCTATGACCGTCACCCGCGAGCCCGTCACGCTGCGCTTGATCGCAGCCGATTCCTGTGCCTCCCTGGTGGAGGATATAGCTCAGGCCTACGAAGAAAATCGCCCCTGGGTCACGGTCGAGTTCGATGCTTTCGATAACGCGGAAGCGGAGGAAATCCTGCGCGAGGGTGGGGCCCATATGGCGCTGCTTTCGTGGCTGGAGCCTTCCGCCGAAGAGGACGCGGAGGAAGAGGTGCTGTGGTCGCAGTCCTTCTCCCGCGATGGGATCGCTGTAGTCGTTCATCCGGATTCTCCCCTGACGGAGGTGGATTTGACAACACTTCAGGAGATCTTTCGTGGACGATTGCAAGAGAGGGATGGAACGGTACTCGAGGTCGTCGTCCGTGAGGAGGGCTCTGGTACCCGCATCGCGTTCGAGAGGATCGTGATGGGCGACGAAAGCCCGACGGTCAGCGCCGTGGTGATGCCCTCCAGTGAGGCGGTCATTGAGCACGTAGCGGGCACACCGGGCGCCATCGGCTACGTCTCGACGCTACGGCTGGATGATCGCGTGCGTGCGCTGCCGGTGGAGGGCGTGTACCCGACGCAGGAAGCGGTCTCCGCCGGTGAGTACCCGCTTTCGCGCCCGCTCTATTTGGCCGCCATAACCGAGCCGGTGGATGAAAATCGCGAGTTCGCCCAATGGCTGCTGGCGCGCGGCGTGGGGTTGGTGGATTGGTAAGTTGAGCCCCTTATACGTTCGCCTTTTTCTTCCACTTCATCGTCATATAGCCGATCAGCGATCCCAGTATTGTCAAACCGGCCAGCAGCCAGGTCGAGCTAGGCACCCGCGTCAAAGGTCTCAGCTTCGCCGGTAACGCCAGACCCAGGAGCCATTTTGTCCTCGCCTTCCGTTCCTCTTTCGATATCTCAATCCGGTCCGTCAAGATTCTCTCGACTTCGCCAGATGCCAGTAGCGAGATAAGATCGGCTAACTTGGCTCCTTTTTCCTCCGTGATCGGCGGTTTTTCCTCCAAAAGCTTCCCGTAGGCCTCGACTGTTTGGGCGACGATGTTGGACCAATCGAGGTGCTCGACCTTTTGGCGGGCCTTGGCGCATAGTTGTTCATAGTCAGGCTGTGGCAGGTGGCAGATGCGCTCGACGCAGCTCGCGAAGTTCTCCGGTTTGGCATCCTTCGGCAGCCAGCATCCGACCTCATCGTCGATGAACTCATCTATCGTCTCGTTCGAAAGCCCGACCACGGGCGTGCCCGAGGCCATCGCCTCAATTACGACCAGGCTTTGCACCTCCATCTTGGAAGCCGATACGAAGAGGTGGCTCTGCTCAAGTTGGGATGGAATCTCCTCATGGGGGATTTGGCCCAGGAAGCTCACGTTGTTCAACCCCAGATCTTTGCTTAGCGACTCCAGTTGCTGTCCATATTCCGGGTTTAGTGGCTTGCCGATGAGGCGTAGACGATAGTTTGCTGGCAGGTGCTTGAGCATTTTGATCAGATAGACCTGATTCTTCCTCTGGCTGATATACCCGACGAAGCTTAAGACCTTCTCTGGGGCACTCGTGTCGGCGGGGGAGCATTGTGTGTAACGCTGCAAGTTGCGCCCGTTGGGGATCACGAAGAGCCGTCCCTTGTAACCGAAGCGGCGCAGTGCTTCTAGCGCTGAGTTGTTGAGGGCGATGATGGCGTCGCAGTTCTCATAGAAATCAGTCAGCGCACGCCGCGTTACCGTCTCGCTGAGGGAGCCCTGTAACAGCTTGACGTCCAGGGCATCCGTGGCGCCGAAGTCGAGCACTTTCGCAGGCAGGATGTGGCTGGTGTGGACGAAGGGCACCAGGTTCATCTTGGCCCAGATCTGCCCGATCAAGCCCATCAGTGTTGGCTCGTGGGCGTGAACCACGTCCGGCCGGAAATCATCGAGGAAATCGAACATGCCGCTCACGGCCTTCGCTGAAAGGGCTGGCATCTGGAACTCGCCGTCGCCCGCGCTGCGCACGCCGAACACCGTCAGTCCGCTTTCGTCCTGCGACCTTCCCGTCTGATCGGCGGGGCAGATCAAAGCGACATCGTGATGGGCGGCGAATTGACGGGCCAGTTCGTGGGCCACGCGGCCCTCTCCGCCTCCCAAGCCTCTTTTGAACAAGGAGATAAAGGTGATTCTCATCTTTTCCTCTCGAATCTCAGTCATTAGTGTCTCTTAGGTGCTACTTTTGGCTTTGTCTCTTTTATCGAAGCCAAAGCGGTCGAAGATGTCCCGATACCGGCTCACGATTTGCTCGTGCTTCAACCCCATTTCTTCCAGGGCGTAATTGTGCTCGCTTTCGTGATTACGGGCATTCCGCGCCGCTTTTTGCAGGATTTGGGCGAAGGTCGGATTTATTTCCAGGCCGAAACGTTCGTAGATCGCGGTCACCGTCCTCGCGGCCTCGTCGACCAGATCGTTGAAGTTCACCAAGATATAGCTGTTTTCCGGAGCCTCGGCCAGGCGCTCCAGAGGATACCGGTACCAATGTTCGGCCATGTCCAGGACGTAATCGCGGCTGGAGTACTTTTTCACCGGGTTACCCAAGATGTGCCATTCCTTCTCTTTCAGGCTGATGTAGGAGGGTATCATATCGAGGGGATTGCGCACCAGGTAGATGATCTTGATGTCGGGGAAGTATTCGTATAGCGTGTCGATCATCGGAGTGAATTGGGGATTTTTGGCCAGATAATGCTTATCACTATCACGATGGGCATAAAGATGACGCTGGAGGGATTGCTTATAGAACCGCATCATGTTATGCTTTTCATCCTCCGGCATGCGGCTGTCGAAGTAGGTGTAGCGATCCGTCTCATCAAGCATTGCGGCATACAGCCAGATCTTCAGAGTCGAGAAGATATGCACCAACAAATACTCGTCCTCCTCCGGCGCCCGCAGCGCGATCTTGTGGACGACGTTATCCTCCTGCCAGGTTTCCTCCAGCATGCCCATCAACCGGTGTACGGGGTTGCCCAGTCGCATGTCCAGCGTGGACAGGGCATCGATTACTTTCCGCATGCTGATCGATGGGGCTAGGAGCATCTCCCAGGTGCGCATCGTGTTGAAGGTCGCCTCGTCTCGGGCCAGGAGCCTTTGGAGGAAAGTCGTGCCGCTGCGTGGATTGCCCAGAATGAAGACCGGCTGCTTGATCTCTGTCTCCTGGTAGTCTCGAAAAAAAACCTCATCGAGCAAAAAGCCAAGCCATACTCCTAGCTCGACCGATATGTAGCCGGTATAGGCCAGCATCAGCACGCCGACGCGCTTCGGCGTCAGGCGATAGTTGGTATTGCGGCTTTTGAAAAGTGATTTGTAGGTGAAGCGGGCGAAGTTTTTGAGATTGAAAGCCACGTTTTTCCTTTCATTGTGCAGCAGTGCATTTTTTCTATCTCTGAGTCATTGAGAGGGTATCCGCTAGAGCCTCATAAATCCCATTGCAAAAAGTGTATCCAGCTTGCACGCTCGAAGATGTAAGCACCATGCAAAGCGGCAGTATGCTCAGGGCCATAAAGGCCCAACCGAGGATGATGGCCGTCCGCGCTAGCCTCTCGCTGCGACTATCGCCCCCGGTGCGGGCCTGGCGGCGGGCTCTGTAGGCCAGAAATAGCCCCACACCGGGGCCGATGAAGGGGATCATCAACGAGCCGAATACCGTCACGAGCATGCTGACCAGGGCAGGGTCCAATTTCTTCCTCCCGCTCGGCATCGGTGACACCAGCGACTTCCCGCATTTGCTGCAATAACGGGCGCCGTCCTCATTCTTGGTCCCGCAGTAGGGGCATCTCAATAGCACCGATGTGGTCTCCGGCAAGGTCAGCACGGAGCCGCAATACACGCATCGGTACTGATTGGGTGCGCTTTCCGTGAAATCGGACCCGCCGCAGTTGGGGCATTGCCGCCGACCGAATTCTTCGGGGATGGATATTTTTGTCATCTTGCTCCACTCCATTGTCCTTCTTTTCCTGCGTATTTTGTGAAGTATAGCCTACCACGGGATAGAGCGCAAATCTTACTTCCTTATCTTCTATTTTCACGAGCAGCGAAGCGGTGTCTAATCCAGTGCCGTTGATTTCTCGTTTGCGACGTTGGGCCAAGTGGAGTAGAATGACTGGCAAGCAAACAGCCCGGATGG
>CAZDYW010000161.1:0-6644 GCA_964509655.1 uncultured Anaerolineales bacterium | reverse complement strand
TTGCAAGTTGCAGGTTGCAAGTTTGCAAGTTTGCAATTCAACATTCTTCATTCAACATTCGCCATTCGCCATTCGCCATTCAGAAAAGGACAAGTTTATGGAAACCGTTCGTGCTTTTATCGCTATTCCGCTTCCGGGCTCGCTTCTGGATGAACTCTCGCGGCTTCAGCATCGGCTGAAGGGGAAAGTTCCGCATCGCAGCGTGCGCTGGGTGCGACCGGAGGGCGTGCATCTCACGCTGAAGTTTCTGGGCGACACGCCGCGCGATAAGCTGCCCACGATCCAAGAAGCGCTGTCGGTCGTGGCCCGGCATGCTCCGGCCTGTTCTCTCGGTGTCGAGGGATTAGGCTGTTTCCCCAACCCGCGCCGACCGCGCGTTCTCTGGGTCGGGGTGCAGGAAGTGCAGGGGCCGACGGGGCGGCTGAAGGCGCTGTGGGCCGCGATTGAGGAGGCCATGAAATCACTCGGCTATCCGCCGGAGCGACATAGCTTCAATCCACACCTCACGTTGGGCCGCGTGCGGCGTGGCACCTCGCGCAGCGACCTGTCGGAGATAAGCCAGTTGGTCACCACCGCGAGGGTGGACAGGCTGGGTGAGTTCGACGCCGACCACTTCGAGCTCATCCGCAGCGTGCTCAAGCCCACCGGGGCGGAGTACACCACACTGGCCTCCTTCCCGCTGCAAGGTGGTGAGGGATGATGAAGCTCATCATCGGCGTCATCGGCGGCTCAAGGCCCAAGGCGGCGGAGGCCGCGGCCGCCGAGGAGGTGGGGCGTGCCTTGGCCGAAGGTGGTGCAGCTCTGATCTGCGGCGGGCGCGGCGGGGTGATGGCGGCGGCATGTCGTGGCGCGAAGGCTGCCGGTGGGCTGACCATCGGAGTGCTCCCCGGAACTAGCCGGAGTCGCGCTAACCCCTACGTGGACATTCCCATCGTCACCGGCATCGGCGAGGCGCGTAATGCCATCATCACGCGAACCGCGCAAGCGGTCGTCGCCGTGGGAGGTAGTTATGGCACGCTGAGCGAGATCGCCTTCTCCCTTTCCTTCGGCACCCCGGTGGTCGGGCTGGGAACCTGGGAGTTGAGGCGCGATGGCCATCCGGATGTGCCCATCATCTATGCCGCCACGCCGGAGGAGGCGGCTGCGCGGGCCTTATCGCTGGCGCGGGAGCGCCGGTCGTAGAGTGAAAGGTGAAATCGATATGGCAGCAGCGAAGGAGATTATGCTTAGCGCACAGACCGAGGTAAAGGTCACGCTGGCGCAGGCCCGTGCCTGGTTCCTGTCGCTCAAGATATACCCGGAGCGGTATCAGTTCGCCACACACGAGGGCTTCGAGTTTATCCATGGCGACTTCGGGGAGGTGGGAGCACGCTTCAAGACGCGAGAGAAGTTCTTCTTCTTGCGGCTGGAGCTGCCCTTTGAGCTCACCGGTGTGGATGAGAATGCGTTTCAGTTTCGCTTGCTCCGGCTCTCGCAGCTCAGGGTGTGGGGCGTGTTCAGTATCCATAAGGTGGGCGAGGAAGCGGTCCGGCTGTCACTCGACATCGGTTCAGGGACCGGGCTGGGGCGCTGGCTGCTGCGTTTCTATCCGGTAGCTGCTGCCGTGCAGCGACAGATTGAGGGGGAAGTGAGGCACATCAGGGCCTCGATGGAGGAGGTCTATTCGTGAATTGTGGATGGTGAACGGGGTTCGCAATTTGCAGTTCACGTGAAAACCCGAAGGGCTCTGTGGCGCCTTCGGGTTTTGTGATTCCTTATTCTCAAATGGGAATATGATGTGACGTTGCCGAGTAGCGCTGTGGCTAGGCGATCACATCAACCCCTGTCACTCGATGTAGCCCAGCGCTCGCAGCCGGTCTGCAATCCTGTCGTCGTCCAGGCTCAATCGTTGCGCTTCCTTCCAGTTGGCCGGGCGGCGCGTCTCAGCGTCCTCTATGAAGGCCGTCAATGCGTTTTGTAGCTCTGCCATCTGCGCGGGATATTTTTCGAGCAGGTTGAGCGTCTCACCGGGATCGTCGAGCACGTCAAAGAGTTCGTCCGGCTCGTCGCTGACGGTGATTAGCTTGTAGCGATCCTGGTAAGCGGCGCGCCGCATCGAGCGACAGCGGAAGGTCTCGATG
The DNA here is from genome assembly GCA_964509655.1 of uncultured Anaerolineales bacterium. Taxonomy (GTDB): domain Bacteria; phylum Chloroflexota; class Anaerolineae; order B4-G1; family B4-G1; genus CAZANJ01. Next base: position 4,524 of record CAZDYW010000161.1, on the reverse strand, counting down.
TCATCCGGATTATCGTTTTCCATCAGGGCCAGCAGCGTGTCGGGAGTGTATGCCTCGGCGAAGACAGTTTCCTCGTTCGGCGAGCCGTTAGCGCGTGCCAGGCTCAGCCCTTCCACGTCTATGGGCGCTTGCTCAGCGCTGTCGCCGTTGGGCGAGATTTTTGCCGCATCCAGGGCCGAGTGGAAGATGCGCCGCGTGGAAACCAGGGATGAGACCCGTTTTCCGGCCTTGTATTGTTGAGGATAGCGGAGGATCAGGGGCACGCGCACAAGATCGTCGTAGGCTACCAGCGAATGCCCGACGAAGTCGTGGTTGTTCAATCCCTCGCCGTGGTCGGAGGTGATGATGACGAGCGTGTTATCGCGTATCTCTGGCTCATTTAGATAATTCAGCAGACGGCGCAGCAGGGCGTCCTCGTAGGCCACCTCGGCGTCGTAAAGATCGTTGATGGTGCGGTCGGCCAACTCGGTGAGCGGCTCCGAGAGCGGGATCATCCAGCGGTAATGCTCCAGGTTATAGTTGCGCATGAAATCGCGGGCCTCTTTGTCATCCTGGTAATAGGGGGCGAATTTCTGGATGAAGCGGGCCGGTGGTCGATAGGGCAAGTGCGTCTCCATCAGGTTGACGAATGTGAAGAGCGGGCGTTCCGCTTCTTTGCTCCGATGGGATTTTACGTAGCCCAGCACGTCGCGCAGAGAGCGCTTAGTGTTTCCCTTGAAGTTAATGCTGTCCTGCCAGAGGGGGACGATGAGCGGGTGCATAGCGATGCGCAGCAAGAGGTTATTGTGTGCGAGATTATTCTGGATCGGTGCGGTGATGCGGCGCATCAGGCGCGTGTAACTTTCCAGCAGACGGCCCAACAATTTGGGACGGGATTGGGCGATGTCGGGGTAGTTCGGCAATGCACCCCCGTAGTTGTAGAATTCCTCGAAGCCTCGGTCTAGTTTGTTGTCCACGACGCCCAACAGTGGGTTGTTGCAAAAGCCCACCGTCTTATACCCGGCACCCTGTAGCAGTTCGGCCATCGTGACCATATCGTCGCCGAGCGTGTCATAGATCTGGGTCGTCATGTGGGTGGTGGGATACTCGCCGGTGAAAATGGAGGCGTGCGAGGGGATGGTCCATTGCCCCGGCACGACCGCCCGCTCGAACAGGGTGGCTTCCTCGGCGAAGGCGTCGATGTGGGGCGTCGTCTCGCGCTCATAGCCGTAACAGGATAATCGATCCGCTCGCAGCGTGTCGAGCAAGATCAGGATTATGTTTGGACGGTCCGACTTTTTTCTTTTGTACATCTCTATCAATTTACTCCTTGACACTGTTTGCTAACTTGCAAACTTGCAAACTTGCAAACTTGCAACTTGCAAGCTTGCAACTTGCAAACTTACTACTCATCTACTTCTACTTTTTCGGGATGCTCCTCAAAAGGTTCGCCTTCGGAGGCGTTATCTGTTTCGTTTTCTGTCTCGGGTTTTTGGAAAGGGAACAGGTTGGCTTTCAGGAATGTGAGCCAACTGTTCACTTTTTCTCCCATCTGGGCTTTTGTTTCTTCTGTATCTTCTCTCGATGGCTCAAGCCGTTTCCTCAAATTCAAGGAGCGGTATGGCAGGCTCATCAGGAAAAATATCAGACCGCTGATCATGAAAGCGGGCAGTCCAATGGCCCCGATGCCGGTCAGTTGGGCGATCAGTTGACCGGGGCCGTCGCCGACGAAATCCCCCGCTGGCAGAAAGCCGGTCACGCCCTGGCCGAGCACGGTGTGGTATTCCGAGATACCGATGCCGTTCCAGCCCTGGCCCCAGCGCCCGTCAGCGAAGAGTGCCACGCTCAGCGAGCCCCACATGCCCGCGAGGATGCCTAGCGCCACCGTCGCGGTCTCATCCGGCAAGCGCAGCACTCGTTCCACCAGGTAAACGCCCAGCGGGAGCATTAGCCCGGCCAGCGCTCCGGTCACCAGCGCGGCCCAAGGTGGCATAAAGGGCGCTCCGGCTGCGACGGCCACGAAGCCGGCCGCCATGCCCCGCGCCGACATCAGCGGTTCGGCGTGACCGACCGTGATCCAGCAATAGGTCTGCGAGACGATGATCGCGCCGGATGCGGCCAGCAACCCGTTGGCCGCGATGCGCGGCAGGTTCAACTCCGCGCCGACCACGTGGAAGGGTGTACTCAATGACCAGCCGAGCCAGCCCAGGCCGAAGAGGAGCGCTCCCACGTTCGCCAATAGCGGAAAGTGGGCCGGTGGCATTTCCTCCGGCTGTCCCGCTTGGCTGCGGGGCAGACGTTGGCCCATGCCAACCAATGCTCCCAGTGCGCTCATCCCGCCCAGCAGATAGACGACACTGGAGCCGGCGTGATCGACGAAGCCGTGCCCACGGTCCAGCGTGAGCCCCAGATTAGACAGCCATCCTCCGCCCCAGGTCCAGCATGCAGCCAAGGGGAAGAGGAATGTCGCGACCATCAGTCCTCCGATGGCGGTCTGCCAACCGCGTGCCCGCCCGCTGACGCTCAGCACAGTCAGTAGCACGGCTGTGGTTGCTAGCGGCAAGTAGGTCACGAACAGGGCCAATGCCGCAGGAGTGGCGGCCTCGTCGGCGAGGAAGAAGCCGGTCAGGCCGATCATGCCCCAGGCCAGCTCGCCCTCACCGGCGAAGAGGCGCACCAGCCCTGCCAGCCCCGGTTGATCGCTCATCAGGCCGGCGCCGCCCAGATGGAAGGCGAATCCGACCGAAAAATATCCCAGCGTTGCCAGTGCCATCGCCAGTGCGCCCACTGCTGCAACCCTCCGCGCTCGCTGGGGCTCCATTCCGCCCCAGGCCAGCAGAAATAGTCCCACCGGAATTAGATAGCCTAGCACTGCGGGAAGCCAGGTCTCAATTGTCATAATTGTTCCCTTCAGGTAAAATTGGTGCGTTGGTGTGCTGGTGGATCGATGTTGGTAGGTTGGTTATTGGTCTACCAAACTACCAATCTACTAATCAATCTTACCAGACTCTATCATTTTCGCCAAGTATACCAATTATGATGAATGAACTCCCGTTGCGGCTTTTGGCGGACTGTATGCTGGGGCGGCTGGCGAAGTGGCTGCGTTTGCTCGGTTACGACACAGCATATGAGAATGACGCCTCTGATCACCACCTCGCTCGTCGCGCCCGCGCGGAGGGACGCTGCTTGCTCACCCGTGATCATGAACTGGCGGCCAGGCGTGGATTATGCACTTTGTTGATCCAGTCGGAGACATTGGAGGAACAGGTGCAGGAGGTACAGAGCGCCTTGGGGCCGCCCCCCGCCCCCGCTCTTTCGCGCTGCTCCATCTGTAACATCGAGCTGGAGCCGGTCTCCCCGGCCGAAGTGGCCGACCGGGTGCCGCCCTACGTGCTGAAGACGCAGACCGACTTTCTTTATTGTCCGGCCTGTGAGCGGGTCTATTGGCCGGGCACTCACGTGGAGGCGATGAACGAGCAGTTGCAGCAGTTTGCGAATGAAAAATGAACGAATGAAAAATGACAAACATAGGGCTGGGTTCCATACCTGCTGCATTTGTGTAGGACAGCAGAATGCAAAGTAAGGAGTTGGCATTGAGATCTGTCGGCGTTCTGTATAACAATCACATTCCACAGGCACTCTCCCTGGCGGAGGAGGTGGGCACATGGCTGGAGGAACAGGGAAAGGATGTGCATATCTGCACGATGGAAGCCGCATCTAATATCCTTTGTCTGCAAGATGCTAACCTGTTGGTGACGCTGGGAGGGGATGGTTCGCTTCTCCAGGCCGCGCGGCTGACCGCTCCCTATGGCGTTATGCTGCTGGGCATTAACTTTGGCCGAGTCGGATTCCTCACCGAAGCCGAGCCCGATGATTGGAAGGAGACGCTTTCTAAAGCCCTGGATGGCGATTATTGGGTCGAGGAGCGGCTGATGCTCCGCGTAGCGACCAAAAGGGATGGGGAAACCTTCGATCATGCCGATGCCCTGAACGATGTCGTCGTGGGGCGAGGATCCCGAAGCCGCGTAGTTCACCTAAATGTCAAGGTCGATGGCGGCGAGATGGCTACCTACGTCGCCGATGGGCTCATCGTCGCCACGCCGACGGGCAGCACGGCCTACGCGCTGGCAGCCGGTGGGCCGATCTTGCCGCCACAGTTAAACAACTTCCTGCTAGTACCCGTGGCGCCTCACTTGAGTATGGATCGTTCCATCGTCCTCGGGGAGGGCGTCAGCGTGGAGATTACCATCCTGAAAGGACGCCACTGTATGTTGACCGTGGATGGGCAATTGGGAGCTGAACTGGAGATCGACGACGTGGTGACCGTGGGAGCCAGTCCCTACAGGGCTCGCTTCGCCAGGGTGCGCGAACAGGCATATTTCTACAAAACCCTCGTCTCCAGATTGGCGCCGCGTGATGGCAAATAGATGGCCGATCTAGTACAGCTCGGCGGAAGCTTCCCATCAGTTTGTGCTCTAAGGGGATCGTTAGATCCCCGTCCCGACCCTCGTTTTGAGACAATTTTCGTCGCGCAGAGCTGGGATC
>CAZDYW010000160.1:3969-6661 GCA_964509655.1 uncultured Anaerolineales bacterium | reverse complement strand
GGCGCACGCTGCGCAAGATGCAGCCGCGCCGCTTCGAGCACGTCATCGCCGCCATTAGCCTCTACCGGCCCGGGCCGATGGAGTACATCGACGATTACATCGACCGGCTGCACGGCGAGAAGCCGGTCGAGTACCGCCACCCCAGCCTGGAGCCGATCCTGGAAGAGACATTCGGTATTTGTGTCAGTGGAGATGCCATTGTCCACAACGTGGCAACCGGAAAGCGCCATCGCCTGGATGAAATAAATGAATTGGTTGAAAAGGGTGAATTCTACCTGCAAGGGATAGATGGGCATTGGGATACGGCTGTGGGGCGCGTCAGTCAATGGGTATGCAATGGGAAACGAAGAGTCTGGGAAGTAACTCTTAGTAACGGCGCCCAGATCAAGTTGACGCCTGACCACCGTGTGTTGACCGAGCAAGGATGGCGTGAACTCCAAGAGCTCAGCTTGGGAGACTACATTGCTACTCCTACTGAACTCACCACGCAGAGAAACACCTTTGACCGTGGGAAGCTGCGCTTGCTGGCCTATCTTATTGCGGATGGTGACATTAGTAATGTAGCGGCCGTTAACTTTGTTTCCAAAGACGAAAAACTATTAACAGCATTCGAGCAGTGTTTGGACAGCTTCCCCAATGTCAAAATCAGTCGCAATATCGCACAAGCACGCGAGGTGACACGACTGGGTCTTGCCAAGAAGAAGGGACATTATCATGCTCCTAATGATGTGCTGTATTGGCTGCGTGATCTAGGGCTGAAGCATCCCTCTGGCTCCACCCCAGGCGGTTGTCGTTCGCATGAGAAATTTGTGCCCGATTTTGTCTTCACACTTGATGCAGAGTATATCGCTTGGTTTTTAGCGGCGCTTTGGGATTGCGATGGATATATGGGCCGCAAACTATGCCACTATAAAACCATATCACAACAGCTAGCAAGGAATGTACAGACGTTGCTTCTGAAACTCGGTATCGGCAGCACCATCTATGAAGCTAATTATGTCGCGCATAATCGACAGGGGCAGGAGGTTGAGCGGACTAGCTATCAGGTAACCGTCTATGATACTGCCTTGCTAGCCGATTGGATACAGCCCTTCATGGTCACCGGTAAGAAACACGTATTGTGTGAGGGGCGAGCTCAACCTATGATTGAGCGCGAAGCCTTTGTCGATGAAGTTCAAGCGACTACCGATTTATCGGCCCGCCAGTTGATGATACAGTATGGGATTGATCGCCAGCATTTCTACGCCCAGGCGATGAAACGCCCGCGCATCGCCAGCCGTATCGCCGCACCTCTGGCCGAAGCTCTTGATTTGCCTGAGACACAACGACGAGTTAATGTCCATTGGCAAGAAATTGTCAATATCGAGTCGGTTGGGATTGAAGATGTCTACGATGTGACGGTCGAAGGATTGCATAACTTCGTCGCCAATAACATCATCGTCCACAACTGTGTGTACCAGGAGCAGATCATCCGCATCTTGACTGACATCGCCGATTACACGCCGGGCGAGGCCGACCTGGTGCGTCGTGCAGTTTCAAAGAAGAAGAAAAAAGCCCTTATGAAGCACCGCTCCAAGTTTGTCGAAGGTGCTATAGAGCACAGTGGCCTACCTCGTGAAGCAGCCGAAGCGATCTTTGGCGATATTGAGTATTTTGCTAGGTATGGCTTCAACAAAGCACACGGCGCCGACTACGCCGTCCTCACCTGCCAGACCGCCTACCTGCGGGCGAATTATCCGGTCGAGTACATGACCGCGCTCCTGACCGTCGAGCGCAACAACACTGAGAAGATCGGTCATCTGATTGAGGAGTGCCGCCGCATAGGCATGAGCGTGCTCCCGCCCGATGTCAACGCTTCTGGCATCGATTTCACTATTGAGGATCGCGAGGACACGGATGGTGACCGAGAGTCGCCCGCGATCCGCTTCGGCATGGGCGCGATCAAGAACGTGGGCGAGGGGCCGGTCGAGGCTATTCTGAAGGCCCGGCAACAGGGCGGCTCATTCGAAGATTTGAACGATTTCTGCGAGCGCGTGGATCTGCGGCAGGTCAATCGGCGTGCTCTGGAGAGTTTGATCAAGGTGGGGACGCTGCGCAGCTTTGGCTCCCGCGCACAATTGCTCGCCATCGCCGACCGCATCATCGGGCTGAGCGCCAGCGTGCATGAGGCGGAGGATATCGGCCAGATGAGCCTTTTCGGCGAATCGACGGGCGTGCATATGAAGGCCGAGGAGACGCTGCTCTCCACCGACACTGAGCTGCCGGAGGTGCCGGAAAAGGAGCGTTTGGCCTGGGAGAAGGACCTGGTCGGCATCTACATCTCCGAGCACCCCTTGACGCGGGTCATGGACCGCTTGCACGACGTGGTGACCTGCTACGCGGGATCGCTGTCCGAAGGCCCTGTGAACGGGCAGCAAGCCACCGTCGTGGGAATGGTGCAGCGTGTGCATCGCCACGTGACGAAAAAGGGCAACGAGATGGCCTTCGTGACCCTGGAGGATGTGCATGGCACCTGTGACGTCGTCGTCTTCCCGCGCGTCTGGGAGGAGACGAAGGAGCTTTGGCAACCGGAGCGCATCCTGGTCGTGAACGGCAAAGTCGATAGCGGGCGCCGGGATGAGCCTAACCTGCTCTGCAGTTGGGTCAAGACGCCGGAGGAGGTGGCCGTCCCCAACGATCATGGCCAGCAGAG
>CAZDYW010000160.1:0-3869 GCA_964509655.1 uncultured Anaerolineales bacterium | reverse complement strand
AGCACCGGCTCTTCAGGCCGGGGCATCTCACAATCGGCAAAACCCAGCGATGGCTCTTCAGGCCGGGCAGCCTCGCCACCGTGCACCATTCACGTGACCTTCGCCCGTAGTGGGGAGAAGGATCGCGATGTGCAGAAACTCCGTCAGGTCCACACCTTGCTGACCGAGCAGGAGGGTCAAGACCGTTTCATCATCCGCGTGGTCGGCGGCGCTGAAGGCACGGTGGAATTGGAATTTCCCAATCAGACGACGGGCTATTGTCCCGAACTCGCGCAGGCTCTGGAGGATGTCCTGGGAGAGAAAACGGTTCAACTTGAGGAATAGGGAGTGCATAGGAAAGGGAGAGAGATTATGACAAAGCAAGAAAAGAAGAAAATCGGTATTCTAGTATCCGGTGGGCCGGCTCCTGGAATTAACGGTGTGATCCATTCCGCCACCATCGAGGCGGTCGTCAATGGGTATCAGGTCATGGGTATCCTCGACGGCTTCAAGCATCTGATGGAGGGAGAATTGGTCGGAGAGCCTCTGGAGATCAGTGATGTCAGCCGCATCCACCTGGAGGGCGGCTCTATTTTGCGCACTTCACGGGCCAACCCCACGAAGAAAGAGGAAACTCTAGAGCTTTGCGGAAAGGCGCTGGACGAGGCCGGTGTCGGCTACCTGTTGGCTATCGGAGGAGATGACACTGCCTATTCCGCTTATCGCGTGGCCCGGTATGCCCAGGAGCACATGGGAATCGATCTCAGGACAGTCCATGTCCCCAAGACTATCGACAACGACTTGCCCTTACCGGAGGAGATCAACACCTTTGGCTATGAGACCGCTCGTGAACTCGGCGCACAGCTTGTGATGAACCTGATGGAAGACGCTTTGACGGGACATCGATGGTTCCTGGCGGTGACGATGGGACGCAAGGCCGGGCACCTGGCGCTTGGGATTGGGAAAAGCTCCGGCGCAACGCTCACGCTGATCCCGGAGGAATGGGGGGATCGCGAGATCCGCTTGCAGGAAATTACCGACATCCTGGTCTCATCGCTGACCCGTCGCCTGGTCGATGGTAAGCCCTACGGCGTGGCCCTGGTCGCGGAGGGCGTGATGGAGCAGATGTCCTCGAAGGACCTTCACGTCCTGGAACACGTTGAGCGTGACGCTCATGGCAACATCCGGTTATCCGACATAAACTTCTCACACGTTATCACGCAGATATTGCGCGCTGAACTGAGGGATCTGGGCATCGACGTTCGCGTCACGGGTAAGGACCTGGGTTATGAACTGCGCTGCGCTAGACCGATCGCGTTTGATATCGATTACACTCGCAGCTTGGGGGAAGCCGCCGTTGCCCATCTGCTCGATGGCGGCACTAACGTTACCATCACTATCCAGGGAAATGACGTCGTCCCCATGCCGTTTGACGAGATGATGGATCCCGAAACCGGGCGAACGGAGGTGCGCAAGGTTAATGTCGAATCCTTCGCCTATCGTTCCGCTTACAAATTCATGATCCGCCTCAAGCCAGAGGATGCTGAGAACGACGATCTCTGGAAGCAGATGGCCGCGCAGACTAACCTCACGCTGCTTGAGTTCAAGGAGCGTTTTGGGTATCTCGTCGGCATCGCCCCGCGCCCGTTCTGAAAAGCTTTATAAACGGGAGGAGTGGAAAAATAATGAGAATTGGTATACTCACAGGCGGAGGGGACGTCCCTGGATTGAACGCTTGCATTAAAGCGTTGGTCAATCGATCAATTGACGCGGGGCATGAGCCCATCGGCATCCGGCGTGGTTGGCGGGGCCTTCTCTTCTACAATCAGGATGATGCCGCCAGCCGCGATCAGTGCATCAAGCCGCTCGATAAACTGACTGTGCGCACCATTGACCGCACCGGTGGCACATTCCTGCATACTTCGCGCACCAACCCCAGCCGCGTGCGTCACAAGGACATACCCGATTTTCTGCGTACCGGCGATGAGCCTGACGACGAAAGCGAGACTCTTGACCTCACCTCACATGTGCTGAAAGCGTTGGAACAGCTTCAGATCGATGTGCTCATCCCCATCGGCGGGGAGGATACGCTGGGATATGCCGCTCGCATCCACCGCGAGGGCTTCCCCATCATCAGTATCCCCAAGACGATGGATAACGATGTCTTCGGAACCGATTACTGCATCGGCTTCTCCACTGCCGTCACCCGCAGTGTGGACTTCATCCATCAACTTCGCTCCACCACCGCTTCACACGAGCGCATCGGTGTGGTTGAGCTCTTCGGGCGCCATTCGGGCGAGACCTCGCTCATCTCGGCCTACCTCTCCGGCGCCGATCGGGCCATCATCGCCGAGGTGCCTTTCGACATCGAAAGGCTGGCCCATCTGCTGATGCAGGATAGGGCGGCCAATCCCAGCCATTACGCGATGATGACTATCTCCGAGGGAGCCCGTGAAATAGACAAAAAGGTCATTCGGAGCGGGGTAGCCGACCCTTACGGTCACAAGAAATTAGGCGGTATTGGGGCGGTCACTGCGACCCGGCTGGAGGAGATCACGGGCCAGAAGACGACTTGTCAGGAGTTAGCTTACTTGATGCGCTCCGGCAAGCCGGATGCGTTGGACATTATGGTGGCGGTCAATTACGCCAACACGGCGATGGATCTGCTCGCGATTGAGAAATATGGGCGGATGGTGGCGCTAAGAGAGGGACGCTATACTGACATCTCGGCAGAATCCCCCACGCTGGGGGTTAAGACCGTGGACGTGCGGGCACTCTATGATGTGGACAATTATCGCCCACAGGTCTGGCACGTCTTGGGCAAACCGATGTTCCTGTACTAGAACCGGGAGCTAAAGCAGAGGAAGGGGAAAAATGAAACGCATCGGCGTATTGACGAGCGGGGGGGACAATCCGGGTCTCAATCCTTGCATCCGTGCCGTGGTGCGGATGGGAATTCATATGGGTCTGGAAGTGATGGGCATTTATCGTGGCTATGCTGGCCTGGTTGGCGGCGAGATCAAGGAAATGGATGCCCGTTCGGTCGGGGGCATCTTGGGACGGGGCGGGACGATTTTAGGCACGGCTCGCGCCCCAGAGTTCCGCGAAGTCCACGGGCGTAGAAAAGCTTTGCGCATGCTGAACCGCTTCGAGATCGACGGGTTGGTCGTCATCGGGGGCAACGGTTCTCTGACCGGCGCACTGGCCCTTCACCAGATGGACTTTCCCGTCGTCGGCATCCCCAGCACCATTGATAATGACATCAACGGCACCGACATTTCCATTGGCGTTGACACAGCGCTCAACACCATCCTGGACGCCATCGACAAGGTCAAGGACACGGCCTCGTCACACAATCGCGCCTTCCTCATCGAGACGATGGGGCGCAACTCCGGCTATCTGGCGCTTGCCAGCGGGATCGCGGGCGGCGCGGAGATGGTGTTGTGTCCGGAGATCGAAACTCCCATCGAAGAGATTATCGACACCGTCGAGGAGGCTTACATCCGGGGCAAAGCTCATTGTATCATCGTCGTCGCCGAGGGGTGGAAGCCAGGCACCGACGCTGTGGCCCAAGAACTTAAAGAGCGCAAAGAGGAGTTAGGCTTCTCGGTGCGCGTGACGCGGCTGGGCCACGTTCAGCGGGGAGGCTCCCCCAGCGCCTTCGACCGCATCATGGCGACGCGCCTGGGCGCCGCTTCCGTGCAGAAGCTGGTGGACGGGGAGTCGGGAAACATGGTCGGCTGGGTCAAGAGCAGCATCACGCTGACTCCTTTGGAGAAAGCCGTGGCTTATCAGAAGGAGATCGACAGGGAGTTGTACCAGTTGGCTGGGGTTATGGATAAGTGAGGCTCTTTGGGATTGCGCGTGACCCGCTTCGTAGGGGCGGGGCT
>CAZDYW010000159.1:0-6667 GCA_964509655.1 uncultured Anaerolineales bacterium | reverse complement strand
TTACCTTATCCCTGCAAGGCATCCAGAAGCATAGGCGCCACTTCCTGCGGCTCCGCTTCCAGGCACAGATCGGCGATTTCAAAAATAGGCGCGTCGGGGTCAGGATGGACGGCGACGATGAACTTCGCGCCTTCGATAGCCGCGTCGTGGAAGGTGTCGCCGCGAATGCCCAACGCTAGATAGACATCTGGAGCGACCGTCGTGCCACGCACATCTACAAGCTGCTCGGCGTCGATCAGCCCCGCGTCCCAAGCACCCCGATCACCGGCCACCTGCGCGTCCAGCGTCTGGGCCAGTTGCTCCACCAGCCCAAAATCGCCCACTTGCCGACCAGCGGCCACGATCACGGGAGCCTCCGAGAGCAGCGTCGGCAGCGGCTGGAAGTCCTCGGCGGGGCCGAGTTTACGCACCAGCGGCTCCACCACCTCGACCTCCAGGATCGTCGGTTCGCCCTGGCGGTACTCGTCGATGAAGGGCATGGGAAAAGCGCCAGGTTCGACGGTCAGGAACTGGGGCTGCGATTCGGGAGCGTTTCCGGCCGCTTCGGCAGAGCGGCAGGTCACGACCTTGAAGTATTCGCCACCGTAGATGGGGAAAGCGGCACGAGCCGCCCGGCTGCTCTCGTCAAGACTGACCGCCGTGACGTGCTCGACCAATCCGCCGCCCATCCGCTGGGCCAGTCTGGGAGCTAGCGCTTGTCCCATCTCGGTCGCTCCCAGGAGCACGATCTCCGGCTGCTCCTCAGCGAAAAGATCGGCCAAAACCTTCAGGTAAGGCTCCAGTGCGAAAGAGGCCAGCGCGGGATGATCGGCCACGCGCACGCCGTCGGCGCCGACCTGGTAGAGTGATTGGGCCAGTTCGGTCACGCCATCGCCCAGCAGCACTCCGTAGACGTAGGCCCCCAGTGAATCGGCCAGGTTGCGAGCTGCGCCCACGGCCTCCAGCGTCACCGGCGCGATTGCGGCCTCCGCACCATCCAGGAAGTCGGCGACGACCCAAACTCCGCCACCACCCACGGCCTCCTCGGAGATTTCCCCCTGTTGCGCCATCAACAAGTCAAGATATGATGCGTCCATATGCGTCCTCCTGTAAAACGTAAAGCGTAAAACGTAAAAGCGTAAAGGGGACTTTATCCGCGCAGCCGCTGCCGGAGCGCTTGGGCCACCACCTCGGCCATCTCCTCCGGCGAGCCAGCGACGCGCTCGCCGCGCTCTCTCTCCGGCGGGAATTCTTTACCGCGCTCCTCGATGAGCGGCGCGAGTGTACCCGGCTCTACCAGTTCTGCCACATTCCAGGCCTCCAAGGCCGTCGCCATCTCACCCTCGCCCCGGTAGACGTTGATCAGCCGCGCGCCGTCGGGGTAGCGCGGTTCGAGTGCGCCGGGCGCCACGGTGACCACCGCCGGCAGATCGGCTTCAAGCCTGACATACTCGCCATCGGCTTGCCCGACCGCCTGCACTTTGCCGTCGGAAACTTCAACGGCCAACACGTCGGTGAGCTGGGGCCAGCCCAACGCTTCCGCCAACCGTGGTCCCATCTGGCTCTGACCGGTGTCCAGCGTGACGGCCCCGGCGAGGATCAGATCGGCGCCGCCCAGTTTCTCGATAGTCCCTTCGAGCACATTCACCATCGCGGCCTCGTCCGCGGCCTTGAAGCCGTCGCCGGTCAAGTAGATGGCGCGATCGGCCCCCATCGACAGGCCGCGTCGCAGTGTATCGTCGTCCGGCTCCGGTCGCCCGGAGAGGGCCACGACCTCCGCGCCGGTGGCGTCCTTGATGCGTAACGCTGCCTCCAGCGCGCAGTGATCGGCTGGCTGGATGATGTACTCCTCGCGGTTGACGAAAATGCGCCCCAGCCGTCGATGGAAGACAAGGCCGGCGGGGTCGAGAACTCTTCTGAGTGGAACGATTATTCGCATAGTTCACTCCTCCTGTTTTCCTCGTTATGGGCTGATCCTGACGCCATGCTCGCGGAAGACGCGCGAGGCGACGACGATGCGCTGAATCTCGTTGGTGCCCTCGAAAATCTCGGCGATGCGAGCGTCCCGGAAAGCACGCTCTAGGGGGAAGTCGCGCGTGTAGCCCAGCCCGCCGTGGATCTGCAAGGCCATGTCGATGGCCCGCGAGGCGGCCTCTGATCCGTAGAGTTTGCACATCGCCGCCAGCCGGGTGAAGGGCTGCCCGGTGTCCACCAGCCAGGCCACGCGGTAGACCAGGCTGCGCAGCAACTCAACCTCGGTGGCCATGTCGGCGATCATCCATTGCACAGACTGTTTCTGGGCCAACTCGACGCCGAACTGTTTGCGGGTCTTGGCCCAATGAACGGACCAGTCCAAGGCCGCCTGTGCGCCGCCCAAACAGGCCGCGCCCAGCGTCAGCCGCCCCATGTCGAGCGATCTCATAAAGGTGATGAAGCCCTCACCGACCTTACCGAGCACGTTCTCGTGAGGAACGCGGAGTTCCTCGAATACCAGTTCCGCTGTGCTCGTGCCCCGGATGCCCATCTTGTCTTCCTCACGGGCCACCTTAAAGCCCTCCCAGTCGGTCTCAACGATGAAGGCCGTGATGCCGCCTCTAGCGCCCAAGGTGGGATCGGTCACCGCCAACACGGTGATGACGTCAGCATAACCGCCGTTGGTGATGAAAACCTTACCGCCGTCCAGAATCCAGGAATCACCCTCGCGAACAGCGCGGGTGCGAATGGCGGCGGCGTCCGAGCCAGCACCAGGCTCCGTGAGACCGAAGGCGGCGAATTTCTCTCCGCGCGCCAGCGGCACGAGGTATTTTTGCTTCTGTTCTTCATTGCCGTCCAGGTAAACGGCCATCGCGCCGATGCCGATGTGGGCACCGACGTTCGTCGCAGTCGAAGTGCAGATGCGCCCCAGCTCCTCCATCAAGATGCAATAGCCAGCCTCGCCGGCCCCCATTCCGCCATACTCCTGCGGGAAACAGACGCCCAAGAGGCCAATCTCACCGAGCTTGCGCATCACGTCCATCGGCGGGCGATGCTCGCGGTCGATCTCAGCAGCGATGGGCGCCACTTCCTTCTCGGCAAACTCTCGAATCAGCCGGCGCAGCGCTACGTGTTCAGGGGAAAACGTGAAATCCATAACTCCCTCCTGGTCGGTGTATTGGTATTGTTCCTTCTACCAATCCACCATGATCAAGGTGTGATATCCATGTCCCACTTGGAGAAGACATCCTGGGCGATGCGAACATTGTGCAACTCGGTCGGTCCGCCGATGATGCCCAAGGCGCGGGCGTCACGATACTTACGGGCCATTGGATAGTCCTCCATATAGCCGTAGCCGCCCATGACCTGCACCATGCTGTTGGTCACGCTGCGGGCGACGCGAGCGCCGAAGACCTTGACGACGGAAGCGTCGAAGCTCGCCTCCTCCCCGCGATCAAGCTGCCAGGCACCGTGGTAAATCAGATAACGCAGCGCCTCGACCTCGGTCACCGCTTCGGCCACAAATTCCTGGATGGCCTGTTTCTGGGCGATGGGGACGTCGAACTGAACGCGCTCGGTGGCGAACTGGGCCGCCACGTCGATGCTATCTGCGGACACGCCCAGCCCGGCCGCGCCCAACGTGATCGCCATGCGGTTCTGTGCCCGCTGCGCGATCTCCCAGCCGGCCCCCTCATCGCCAAGACGATTGATGGCAGGGACGCGGCAGTCCTCAAGATAGAGTGTGTTGAAGTGCATGCTGCGCAGGCCCAGCGTCGGCTCGCGATAGCCCACCGTCAAGCCGGGCGCGTCTTGGGGGACCAAGAAGGCCGTGATGCCCGCCGGTGCCTGGGCGAAGACGAGGAACAGCCCGGCGACATCTCCGTTGGCGACCCAGGTTTTGACACCGTTGAGCACATACACATCGTCCTCTAAGACCGCGCTTGTCTGGAGCGCTTTCTGGTCGCTACCGGCCTCCGGTTCGGTGAGCGCAAATGCTCCAAGGCGAATGCCGGAGCGACCGCCCTCGCCGGTTGCCAACAGTGGAAGCCATTCCTCCTTCTGCTCATCGGTGCCGTGTTCGAGCACCGCCATCGCCGTCAAGCTGATGTGGGTGCCCAATGTCAGCGCAGCGGACATACAGTCCCGCGCCAGCGCTTCGATGAGCAGCGCATAACTGACAAAATCCAGCTCCGCGCCGAAATACTCCTCAGGCAGCGTGGCTCCCAGAAAGCCCTGACGGGCCGCCTTTTGCAAAACGCTCACAGGCAGCGTTTCCTCGTGATCAATCTCCTCCGCGACCGGCGCCAGCTCATTGGTGGAAAAATCCCGGAACATGCTGCGAAACATTTCCTGTTCTTCGCTAAAGGTGAAGTCCATAGCTACCCCCGTGTTGGTGTGTTGGTAGACTGGTATGTTAGACAAACCAGTCTACCAACTACCAGTCTACTGATCCTTAAACTGTGGCTGTCGCTTTTCGAGGAAAGCATTGACGCCTTCGCGGATGTCCTCCGTATCGGCCAAGCCGACGAACTGATCCGCTTCAATCTTGAGCCCTTCCTCAATGGGAACGGCCAAGCCCTCGGTGACAGCCTTCAACGATGCTGCAACGGGGAACTTGGACTTGGAGACGATCTTGCGGGCCAACCCTTGCGCCTCCTTGAGAACCGCGCCCGCCGGCACGACCTTGTTGACCAACCCGACGCGGTAGGCTTCCTGCGCCGTGATCATATCGCCGGTGAGGATCACCTCCAGGGCCTTGCCCTTGCCCACGATGCGAGCCAACCGCTGTGTGCCGCCCCATCCGGGGATCAGCCCCAGGTTTATCTCCGGCTGTCCCATCCGAGCGCGGTCGGAGCAGATGCGCATATGACAGGCCATTGCCAACTCCAGACCGCCGCCCAGGCAGAAGCCGTTGATGGCAGCGATGATGGGCTTGGGAGCCTTCTCGATCTTGAGGTTGACCGCTTGCCCGCGCTTGATGAAAGCGCGTGCCTCATCGTATCCTTCCTCTGGATTTTGCAGCAACTCCTTGATCTCCGGGATGTCCGCCCCGGCGACGAAGGCGTTGGTCCCAGCGCCGGTGATGACGATGGCCTTGACCTCGTCATCGGCCAAGAGCTCGTCGACCGCCTCGCCCAACTCGGTCACGACCTGCTTGTTGAAAGAGTTGACCGGTGGATGGTCAATCGTCAACAACGCGATTCTATCCTCTACTTCGGTTCGGATATTCTGCCATTCACTCATTATGACCTCCTGTGCGTAAAACGTATTGCGTAAAACGTAATGAGTAAAACGTATTGCGTAAAACGTAAAAGGCTCCCTTACAAGCTACAGCTTACGTTTTACGTTTCACGTTTCACGTTTTACGTATGTTCGTGGAATCCCTTGCCCGTCTTCACGCCCAGGTGACCGGCTCGCACGCGCAAGCGGAGCGGTCGGCTGGGGCGGAAGCGTGGGCCGAGTTCTTCCTCCAGATCGTTCAGCTTCTCAACGACATTATCCAGGCCGATGCGGTCGGCGATGACCAGCGGGCCAACCCGGTCGCCGCCATAGGTCATACCGGTGCCGGCCACCATGGCCATGTCGATGTCGGTGATAGTAGCGACATTCTCCAGCACGCACATCGCGGCCTCGTTGATCAAGGGGTAAACCAACCGCTCAACGCTGAAGGGAGTTCCTGTCTCCACCGCGCCGGACGCTTGAAGCTCCTCGATCATCCCCTTGACCGCGTCAGATTCGCCGCCGGGATGATCGTAGAAACCGGCGCCGCTCTTCTCACCCATCCGCTCGGCCTCGATGAGCTTCTCGAACAGGCGAGCTGGAGTCATCCGGTCGCCATACTCAGCATAGAGATACTCGCCGACGTGACCGCAGACGTCGATGCCCAGCATATCCATCAGCGTGAAGGGCCCCATCGGCATGCCCCACTCCACCAGAGCACTATCGATCTCGGTGGCCGAAGCTGCCCCTTCCTCCAGCGCCTTGGTCGCCTCGTTGAGATAGGGCATTAGCAACCGATTGACCAGGAAGCCGGGGCATTCCTGCACCACCACCGGAATCTTGCGCAGAGTCTCGGTGAACATCACCACATCATCTTGCGTCTCCCGACCGGTGTCCAGCCCAGGGATGATCTCAACCAGCTTCATCACGTGGGCTGGGTTGAAGAAATGCATACCGATGACCTTGTGAGGCTTATCCGTGGCCGCCGCCATCTCGGAGATAGATAGCGCCGAGGTGTTGCTGGCAAAAATGGTCTGCTCCGGGCAAGCTTCCTCTAGTTCCTTGAGGACCTGCTTCTTAATCGCCATCTTCTCCGGCACGGCCTCGATGACGATGTCCACATCGGCAAACTCGTCATAGGAAAGGGTGGGAGTCACCAGGTCGATCTTGGATTCCATATCGCCCTGGCCCATCTTTCCCTTGTCAACTCGCCGCTGGTAGATGGAGCGGATCTTTTCCATCCCAGTGTCGAGCATCTCTTGATCGATGTCCTTCATCACTACCGGCAAACCGGCGTAAGTGATGACCTGGGCGATCTCGCCGCCCATTGTACCAGCACCGACGACTCCTGCTTTGAAGATGTACATTAGCTTTCCTCCTTAGACAAATAGCGAATGTTGAATGTTGAATGGCGAATGTTGAATGAGTTCGCTATTCTCCATTCTTCATTCTCCATTCTCCATTCTCAATTCTCAATTCTTCAGCTACCACGTGG
>CAZDYW010000158.1:3008-6669 GCA_964509655.1 uncultured Anaerolineales bacterium | reverse complement strand
AAAGTAGAAGTGCTTCGGCCGTCTAATTACCGAACTTGATAGTCAAAAACGATATCCAAGATCGTTGCCATCCTGGCGTTCCACCTACCTCAATTATAGGCCAATGGCTCTTCTTACACAACCAAAGTTTGTAGCCCGAATCGGTGAACTCTGCTATAATGAGACGTTGCCTACGAGCCAACATCAGACTACGGAGTTGTGTAGATGAAATTCCCGCGCAGTAGCGGCATCCTGTTGCACCCGACATCCCTTCCCGACCATTTCGGCATCGGCGATCTGGGCAAGGCGGCTTATCGATTTGTGGACTTTCTGAGCGCCGCTGGTCAGTCCTACTGGCAGGTGCTGCCCCTCAGTCCAACCGGCTATGGCGATTCGCCCTATCAGGGCCTCTCCGCTTTCGCAGGTAATCCTATGCTCATCAATCTGGAGAAACTGGTGGAGCGCGGTCACCTCTCGGCGCAGGACCTGGAAGATACCCCCAGTTTTCCGGAGGATCGTGTGGACTTCGGGCCGGTAATTCGCTGTAAGTCAGCTTTGCTGAACCGAGCCTTTCATAACTTCAGATCGCGGGCCCCAGCCGAGCAGTATGCGGCTTTTGATTCCTTTTGCAGGGAGCATAATTTCTGGCTGGACGATTTCGCGCTTTTTATGGCTCTGAAGAGAGCGCACGATCTGCAATCCTGGCAAAAGTGGGAGCCAGAGATCGCCACCCGGGAACCGGAAGCCCTGGCTCACGCGCGTGAAGCCCTCATCGATGAGATCAAAAACGAGAAGTATCGCCAATGGCAGTTCTTCGAGCAGTGGCTGAGCCTTAAACAGTATGCGAACGAACGCGACATCAAGATTATCGGCGATATTCCCATCTTCGTCGCGCTGGACAGCGCCGATGTCTGGGCCAACACCGATCTATTCCATTTCGACGAGCGCCTCCGCCCCACAGTCGTCTCCGGCGTACCCCCCGACTACTTCAGCGAGACAGGGCAGCTTTGGGGCCATCCCCTTTATCGCTGGGACGTGATGCAGGAGCGAGGGTACAAGTGGTGGCTGGACCGTTTCCACATGCTCTTCAAACAGGCCGACGTGGTGCGCATCGACCATTTCCGTGGCTTCTACAACTACTGGGAGGTGCCGGCCGGGGCAAAGACTGCCATCAAAGGGCGCTGGGTATATGGCCCTGGGGCTGACCTATTCCACGCTGTCACCGATGAACTTGGTCAAGTCGCCATCATCGCCGAGGACCTGGGCGATTTCGATGAGGAATCACGGGCCGGGGTGGACGCTTTGCAGGAAGAGTTCAACTATCCGGGGATGAAGGTGCTTCAGTTTGCCTTCGGTGGAGGGCCGAACGATCCTTTCTTGCCGCACAATTACACCTCTGACTATGTAGTTTACACCGGAACGCACGATAACAACACTGTCTTAGGTTGGTATCAAGTCACGTCCACCGAAGCGGAGCGTGACTATGCTCGCCGATACCTTGCCAGCGACGGCTCCGACATAGCCTGGGATATGATCCGGCTGGCCTGGGCTTCGGTGGCCGACACGGCGATGACAACCGTGCAGGATCTTTTGGGCCTGGGGCACGGGGCGCGGATGAACGTACCCGGTACCGTCGGGGCGCCCAACTGGTGTTGGCGGTTCCGTTCCGGAGCTCTGAACGATGCCATCGCTGCTCGATTGCGCGAACTTACTTGGGTCTATGGGCGAGAAGGATAGATTTTTCCCGTGCCTTCATTTTCCATCAAGCCCGATTCAGGCGCTTGGCAGGATGAAGTAGAAGGTACTCCCCCGGCTCTCATCACTTTGCACCCCTACTTGGCCATTTAGTTTCTCCACAATCCTACGCACGATGGAAAGGCCCAGTCCATGCCCCTTGGAGCGAACTTGCTTGAGGCGTTTGAAAGGGGTAAATAACTGTGCTTGCTCCTCCTTTGTGAGCCCTGGGCCATTATCGCGCACCCAGAAACAAACTTGATCCTCCGTCAGTTGATTGGCGCCTAGTTCCACGCGCGGCGGATTACCGCCATATTTGATGGCGTTATGGATGTAGTTGAGCCATACCTCTTCGACCCATGGGCCATAGCCCAATGCTTTCGGCCACTCGTCAGGCTTCTTGATCTCGACGGATTGTTTCTCGATGAAGTAGGCCAATCGCTCCAACGCTTTGGACACAGCTTCCTCCATATTTAGAGGCTCCAATTCTGCGTCCATTTTTCTCACCTGTGCAAGTAGCAAAAGTTCATCGATGATGTTGTCCATCCTGTAGCTCGTTCGCACAATGGCCTGGAGGTGTTTCCGCATCTCCTCATCAGTCAAAGCCTGATAGTCGTCTACCATTACGTCGGCGTAGCCGAGGATATAGCTCAAGGGATTGCGGAGATCATGGGCCACAGTGTGAGCAAAGGCGTCCAGTTCCTGGTTGTGTTCTTGTAGCTCAGTAGTCCGTTGTTGCAGCGTTTTGAAAAGTCGAGCGTTTGTGATACTGGCGGCGGCCATAGGAGCTAAAACCTCCATCCAAGCCAAATCGGTGGATGAGAAGGTCCCCTGTTTTTTGTTGACCGCTTCCAGTACGCCGATGCTTTGATCTCTCACGAGGAGGGGTACAGCGATAATGTCGCGATTATGAAATCCGGTCTGCTTACTCACATCTTGATAGAAGCGCGGGTCGGTGCTCGCATCGGGTATAAGCACCGACTTCTTATGCTGAAGTGCCCAACCAGCGATCCCTTTTCCAGAGGGAATCTTCCATCCCATTAGTTGATCTGCGTATATGCCCGAAACGGCCCAACATATCAAACTCCCATCCGACACTCGTATCCAAACTGATGCGCCCTCTGCCTCCAGCCCGTCCATAGCGATGTTCATCACATGTTGCAATACTTTCTCTATGTCGATCGTGGAAAGCAATATCTGCCCCGCTTTGACCAGTAGCTTCATCTTCTGTTGTTGAGAACGCTCAGCCATCTTCCAGGCAAGGATGTTTCCCACTCGCGTTATCAACTCGACAGTAACGAAGGGTTTCGTCAGATAGTCATTCGCTCCGGCTTCCAGGGCCTCTAATCGCACCTCAGTCTCGTCCCGCACGGTGAGGATGATCACCGGCATGCGAGAGAAACGGTTATCGGATCGTATTCTGCGCAAGAGGTCAAGCCCATTGAGAAGGGGCAGCATCAAATCAAGTAATAGAAGATCTGGTATGGCATTTTCTTCAGCGCTTTTCAAGAGACGTTTCCACCCACTTTTCCCGTCGCCACAGGATGTAACCCGATACCCTCTGTTGGAGAGGATACGGTTCAGGACATCAATGACGGAGGAACTGTCATCAATGACCATAATGTGGGCGGTACTTTCTTTTGGAGATAGCATCGGGTGCCTCCTACAGAGTCCTATTTTCAAAACAGCCGCTACACCTGTTTGCCCACGGTAGTATAGCGTAACTTGGCCTAGAAGTCAAAACAGCCGTTAGGTTTGGAGGGCTGGTCTGTTGTGATCGGTAATGTCCGTAACGGAAGCGGGTTCGAGATATCAAGCCGTTGCTAGCCTTGACAGATAACTCAGAGCGGCTATAATCCATCTTCAACAATCCACCTACCATCTTCGGGGCAGGGTGAAATCCCCGACCGGCGGTGAGATGGGTACAGCCCATTAAGCCCGCGAGCCA
>CAZDYW010000158.1:0-2908 GCA_964509655.1 uncultured Anaerolineales bacterium | reverse complement strand
CATTCCGGAGCCGACGGTTAAAGTCCGGATGGAAGAAGATGATCATAGCGCGAATTGATGCGCTGTCATGCCCCGGAGGCCAAAAAACGGTCTTCGGGCTTTTTGTTGTATCGCCTTGCCCCGTGGATGATTTATACCCACGGGGTTTTTTATTGGTTGGCACTATGGAACGTGAGCGAATATCACGCATTGGTTTGGCTCTGTTGAGTTTGACGCTATTTCTTTTGCTCTGGCAAAGCGTCCTATGGATTGGCAATTATCCGACTTTTATCCTGCCATCGCCAGGGGCCGTGATGAGGCGCTTTATGGGCCTGCTGAGCAGCGGGACTCTCTGGCTGCACGTCAAGGTGACGATGAAGGAGATTTTGATCGGGCTGGGAATGGGCGCCGTCACGGCTACGCTTTTAGGCTACCTGTTGGCCCATTTTCCCATTGCCGAGCGCTTGTTGGCTCCCTACATCGTCGCCTCCCAGTCGGTGCCCACTGTCGCCATCGCCCCCTTACTGGTCATCTGGTTCGGCACCGGCATCCTCTCCAAGGTTCTCGTCTGTGCCTTGATCGTCTTCTTTCCCATCCTGGTCAATACCGTCGTCGGCGTGCGCTCGGTGGACAGGGATCTGTGGGACTTGATGCGCACCCTGGAGGCCAGCCGTTGGCAAGTGATCTGGCTCTTGGAGATACCGGCTGCGCTACCCGCGCTTCTGGGAGGGCTGAAAGTGGGAGCTACACTGGCCGTCATCGGCGCGGTCGTGGGCGAATTCGTGGCCGCCGATCAGGGTTTGGGATACTTGCTAAAGCAAGGGCAGCAGGTCTACGATACTCCCCAGGTCTTCGTCGGCATCATCACGCTGGTGGCGCTGGCGCAAGTGTTGTATGGTGCTGTGGCTTTGGCGGAGCGCTTGCTGCTTCGATGGCAAGCGTGAGGAGTAAAACGTGAAACGTAATGCGTAAAGTAAGGAGTTTATGATGTTAAAGAGAAGTAAGCTTTTTGTTGGTTTGTTGATTATGTTTCTGGCGGCTTGTGCCGGCCCGACGACCGTGCCAGAGCCGACGGTGGAGACCACGCATGTGCGGCTGCCGATGGGCTTCGTCGCCAACGTCCAGTTCGCGCCATGGTATGTGGCCATGGAACGCGGTTATTTCACCGACGAGGGCATCGAGTTGGAGTTTGATTACGGCGATTATGACACCAAGGGTGTGCAGTTGGTCGCGGCTGGATGGACGCCCTTCGCCATCGCCAGCGGCGATCAAGTTCTGAAGGCCCGCGCTCAGGGAATGCCCGTCGTCAGCTTCATCAACTGGTGGCGCCGTTTCCCCGTGGCGGTGGTGGCCCTGGAGGAAAGTGGCATCCAGCAACCGGTCGATCTGAAAGGCCGAAAAGTGGGCATTCCCGAAACTTTCGGGGCGGCCAGCTACATCGGCTGGAAAGCGCTCGTCTCCGCGACCGAACTTGATGAAGAGGCGGTTCAGTTGGAGGTCATCGGTTACGCCGCGTTGGAGAATCTTACAGTGGGGCGCGTCGAGGCGGCCGTGGTCTACGCCAACAACGAGCCGGTCCAACTGGAGGAACGCGGGTATGAAACCGCCCTCATACCAGTGGCCGACTACGCCCCGCTGGTCTCCAACGGCGTCATCGCCAGCGAGGAGGTGCTGCGCGAAAACCCGACGCTGGCTCGCGCCTTCGCTCGTGCTTTCTTGAAAGGGCTACAGGATACGTTGGACGATCCCGACGCCGCCTTCGAGATTTGCCGCAAGTACGTCGAGGGACTGGATGAGAACGAGGAAGTGCAGCGGGCGGTATTGGAAGCCACCGTGGATTACTGGCGCGGCGAGCCCCTGGGCACCTTCGACCCCGATGCCTGGCAGAACACGGTCGACGTGATGCTAGAAGCCGACCTGCTGGAAAAAGAGGTGGACCCTGAACTCGCCTTCACCAACGATTTCCTACCATAAGATTGGTTCAATTTCTGAAATTGAACCAATCTGCCTATTTGCCAAATGAATGAACCACTATTAACCATGGAAAGGCTGGGCCTGACCTATGACGATGCCCATGGCCTGCTTCCAGTGCTGGAGGACATCACTTGTCAGGTCGAGGAGCGTGAATTCGTCTGCCTGGTGGGGCCTTCAGGCTGCGGTAAATCGACTTTGCTGAGAGTGGTGGCTGGCCTGGAGCAGCCCACAGCCGGGGAGATCCGCCTCGCTGGGGAGAGTGTGACACAACCCAGCCGTAGCGTGGGCTTCGTCTTCCAAGAGCCGACGCTGATGGACTGGCGTACTGTGGAGGCCAACGTGATGCTGCCGCTGGAGGTGAATGGTCACCGCGGGCTGGAAGCTCGGCAGAAGGCTCAGAGGCTACTGAATTTGGTGGGACTAGTTGGCTTCGAGGGGGCCTATCCGGCGCAGCTTTCCGGCGGCATGGCCCAGCGGGTAGCATTGGCGCGAGCCCTGGTGCATGAGCCGCAGCTCTTGCTTCTGGACGAGCCCTTCGGTGCTTTGGACGCGCTGACGCGGGAGCGCATGGGGCAGGAACTGCTGCGCATCTGGCAGGCCCGCCGCAAGACCGTGTTGATGGTCACTCATTCCGTATCGGAGGCCATTATCCTCTCCGATCGTGTGCTAGTGATGGGGCCTAGGCCCACCTCCATCGTGGCGGATGTACCGGTGGATTTGCCGCGCCCGCGAACCGCGGCGATGCAGGAATCGCAACTTTGTAGCGCGTTGGCACAGCGCGTGCGGTACGCACTGGATCAAGCCGTTTGAGAGAATATATCTGCTCAGCCCGCTCAAGCCGATTGTGTCACGCAGTCTCTTGCTGATGCCAACTGATGGCTCAAGGAAAGAACCCGGGTTTTTGGGAAAACCCGGGTTCTCGCCTGCTATATTCCTTGGTCTAACCCAGCAGCAT
>CAZDYW010000157.1:0-6671 GCA_964509655.1 uncultured Anaerolineales bacterium | reverse complement strand
GCTACGGCAACCTGGCTGAACGTTGGGCGGATGATACCGAGGGCGAGGTTATCATCACCGACACGCTACCGGCCTGGATGACCTACATCACTTCGACGAAGCGCTTATGCAGTGGCGAGGATTGTCCCTACATCAAGCCGGAAATCACGGGGAATAAGCTGGCCTTCGAGGTCGGCCCGCAGGAGGATGGTGGGTGGAATGAGATTTACCTGACGGTGCAGGTCGACAAAGCTGCGCCGGGGGGTGAGGTTCTCACCAACAGTGTGGTCATAGCCAGCAGCGATGTCCTCAATGATGTTGAACCGCAATACGAAAACAACGAGGCTAGGGCGATGGTCAGCGTTTACAATCCACGCTTCCAGGTCAGCAAGACCTACGAGAGCAGCGCGGTGGCCGGCATGCCCGTCACCTACACGTTGCGGGTGACGAATACGGGGAATGAGATCGCTGCCAACGTTGTGCTCAGCGACACACTACCGGCCGGTTTGAATTACGGCGATGGTGACGGTGATTCCGATGGCAGCGCCGTCACCTGGGCCTTTGATGCTCTCGTGCCCTTCACCGGCACGGCTACCGGTTGGTTCAGCGCTACGCTTCCTTGCACTGGCACTGTGATTAACGATGATTACCGCATTGTGGACAGTGAACCGAGCGTAGTTAGTTCACCGGGGGCGCCCTCCATTCTGGAAGTCATCCCGCCGAGCCTGGACGCAACCTTTGAGATCAGCACAGGGACTGCGGTGATCAGCACGACCGTCGCTTTCACGGACACCAGCACGACCGATGGGCGACCCATCGTCGGGTGGATGTGGAGCTTCGGCGATGGCAGCCCGCCCGTTTTCTCCCAGAATGCCAGCCATACTTATTTCACTCTGGGCGCGTTCACCGTGCGCTTGGTGATTACCGACGCCTGCGGATACAGCGCCGAGGAGACGGTCTCAATAAAGGTAACAGAGGGAGGAAAGCCATCTCCGTCGCCAATCTTCTTGCCGCTGGTGGTGCGACAGTTTAGTAAACCTAAGGCGGCGGCTATGGCTCGACCATTGAGACCTTGGTGATTTTCCACTCGCCGTCGATCAGCTTCAGATCGACTAGGCGCTTGGAAGGCGTCGGATTGCCGCTCCAATAGAAGTTGACGATTACAGCGGCCTGACCGCTGGAGATTTCGGTCTTGTCCTCGGCGCTATTGTCCTGAGGCGACTGGACTGTGAAGCGCTCAGGGATATCTTGCGCTAGCAGGATTGGGTCGGCTATAAGTGAGCCTGCGGTGAGCTCATCCACCTTTTTTATGAACGAATCGGCCAGATAAGGGCTTTCGCGGTACTCCCTGTCCACCAGTGGATTGCCTGGGTAGCCGATGTACCAGCGATAGAACTTGGTCGTCACTTCCTGTGGGTTCATCTCCGGCTCCGGGGATATCAGGCCACAGCCACTCAGCACGATGATCAGAAGGAGTGCAATCAAAGCTCTGCTTCTCATTTTCCCTCTCCTTTCACCTCTCAATCAACCAGTCCTTGTTGTAAGGCGAGTGATACGGCCTCCGTGCGTGTGGAGACGTCTAGCTTCGACAGGATGTTGCTGACGTGTGACTTTACCGTCGATTGGCTGATGAACAACCGTTCTGCGATATCGGGATTGGTCAGGCCATCCACCAGCAAGGTCAGCACCTCTCGCTCGCGCTCTGTAAGATCATAGCCTGGTTCTTGCCGACGGCGGCTGACCTTGAACAACACCCAAGCTGCCTCCGATGCCAGGGCGGGCTGCCCACTGTGTGCGGCGCGGATGGCATCCGCCAGATCATCGGCATCGATGTCCTTGAGCAAGTAGCCAATCGCGCCCGCGTCCATCGCTTGCTGGATTATTTTCTCTTCCTTGAAGCTGGTCAGAGCGATAATGCGCGCTTCTGGGTTACGTTTCAGGATAGCGCGCGTCGCCTCGACGCCATCCATGCGCGGCATTTTCAGGTCCATCAACACTACGTCAGGCTTAACGTGATCGAATATCATCAACGCTTGTTCGCCATCGCTGGCCTCTCCGACTAGTTCCAGGTCATCATGAACCAACAGAAATGTGGCCAAGCCGTTGCGGACCATCTTGTGGTCATCGACCAACATCACCCGGATCGTATCTTCTCCCGTCAAATTCACGTTTGTCATTTGCTCTCTCCAGTTTCTCCAATTGTATGCCAAATAATAGCCTGGTGCACTTCTGGCTTGGTGTTTTTAAGGTGAGCTTTACTTTCGCAGCAAGGCCAATGTCCGCGCTAGGAATTTTGTTACCCCCATTGCGATGTTCCACCAGATGAAGATGACCACCGTCGGCGCCATGGCGAGCCCCAAGTTCCAGGTGAAGCCGCGGCCCAATTCCCGAAGCAGAGCGTAGGGCGAGGCATAGAAAATGATCGCGCGGAGGAATCCAGTGAGGAAGCCAATCCATAATATTGCCGATGAGGGCTCTTTTATCTCTTTCCAGAGTTGGGGAAAGCTCACCATCCACCAGCGCAGGTCGAGCGCTCCGATCGCCGCGAAGATGGCCGTGATTACCAAGTAGAGCGTGCGCATCGCCAATCCGGTACTGGGCTCCTTGTCGGTGAGGAGATCGGCGATACCCTCTGGAATGTCGGAGTAGGCCAGCATGGCTGGGACGAAGCCATTCTGATTGATGAGCACCGCGAAGCCGTAGGACTGCTCTGGCAGCAGCCAGGCGAAGGCGCGGAAGTTCTCCAGAGAGCCACCGTGGTGTAGGACAGGCGTCCCATCACGCCGCTCAGCGATCCAGCCCATCGCGTAGCCCTCGCTCGGAGGCGCACCGGGGGTATCGGGCCGGTGCATTTGCACCACGCCCTCGGCCGAGAGGACGTGGGTGCCATCATAGACGCCGCCGTTGTTCTGCGCGATGAGAAAGTGGGCCATATCGTCGGCGGTGGAGACGAGGCCGCCTTCTGGCATACCGTGGGCCTTAGTCGCCTGCCGCCGCGCGATGGGGAAGCCGAAGAGTACCCCATGCCCCTGGGCGATGTCTATGCTGGCGATGCGCTCCGGTGTGGCGGCGCTGTGTGTCATCTCCAGCGGGTCGAGGATGTGCTCTCGCACGTAGTCGCCGTAGGACTGTCCAGATACTGTTTCCACGATCAAGCCCAGGGTAGCATAGTTGGGATTGAAATAATGGAAGGCCGTGCCCGGCGGATCGACCGGCTCAGCGCGCCACAGGTCCCGCACCGCTTCCTCCAGCGTGGCATCGGGCGGCAGATCGGCCATATAAGTCTCCTCGGCGAGGCCGCTAGTCTGGTGCAGCAGATGGCGCACGGTGATAATTTGGGATGTTTTCTCATCCTCACTCTCATCGGCGACCTGGAACCAGGGCAAGTAGGTCTGCACTGGCGCGTCCAGATCTATTTTACCCCGCTCGGTCAGT
Source organism: uncultured Anaerolineales bacterium (assembly GCA_964509655.1). Classification (GTDB taxonomy): domain Bacteria; phylum Chloroflexota; class Anaerolineae; order B4-G1; family B4-G1; genus CAZANJ01. Next base: position 3,257 of record CAZDYW010000157.1, on the reverse strand, counting down.
TGCATCACGGCCAGCGCGGTGAATGACTTGCTGATCGATCCAATGTAGAATGGGGTCTGTGGCGTGACATGGCGTTCATCCCCGGCGGTGCCGAAGCCGCGCCGGTGGATGACGCGGTCGCCCTGGGTGATGACCAGCGCCAGTCCAGGAATGTTGTGGCGTGCCATCTGATCCTCAACGAAGGCATCGATGGCCTCCAGATCTGGAGCCCGCGCTGGGGTAGCGTTGTCCGATCTGGTCAGTAGAGCGCTCATCAGGACAAATGTCAGCGCTGCTATAGAGATATGATTGCTCAATCTCAAATCTGCCTCCCTTGGTGCACTCGGCATATTATACACAAATCAAGGCGCCTCGTGTACTCGCCGATCGGGGAGTTCGGGGCCTGCACAAGTGGCAGTTTTTGGCCTTCATAATCGACCAGGTAGGTGTTGCGCATGTTTCAAAATCACCCTTCGATTAACTTCGTTATGAGCTGAGCCGAATGGCCCAAGATGAATGTTCGCTTGGAGGATAGAGGTGAATGAAGGCGATGGTTCCCTGAGAACAGCAAAACCGCACAGCCTGCGAAGAGGCCATGCGGTTTTTTATTTTTTAATCGGCGGATTACCCCGCCATTACTGGCTACAGCGCAGGGTAAAGCTCGGCTGCCCAGGCACGGATGGCTTCCCAGTCGCGCCAATCGCCTTCCTCGGCCTTCATAGCCTTCAACACCAGTCGCATCGGAAAGGACAGTTTGCTGCGGTCGATAGCCCCCGCAAACAGGCCTTCTTCCACGGGTTCGATCATTTCGCGCAGTGGGTCCAGGTAGGCTGCTACTGCTTGGCGGTTTTCCTCTGTATCTTCCCGTAACGTGGCGCAGACTACAAAATAGGCCACCGGGATCTGACTGAGTTTCTCTTGATTCGCCTTCACGAATTCAATCGCCTCCGGCATCAGATTGCCAGCGCGGATCGCACTTCCCAGAATAACTGCCCGGTAGGCTGTAAGGTCCTCTACTTCCTTCGCGTTTTTCACATCGACCTTCGCGCCCTTCGTCTCTAATTCCTCTCCGATGGCCACGGCTACTTCTTGGGTGGTCCCGGTCCGTGTGGCATAGGTTACTAGCACTTTCTCGTTCATTTTGTCTCCGTTCTGCTATGTCATAAAACTTCGGGGGTTACGGCGGTGGTTTGCCCCGTCCACTGGCGCCAGGCCAAGGTCCACATCGTGGAGAAGTAGGCCGTGATGCCACCCTGGATCAGGATCAATATCGGCCACAACAGACAGCACAATGTCATCACAATGCTGGGCAAAATCATCACGATGCCGATACCGATGCTGACCACGATCTGGATCAGGAAGAGCAGCAGCGCTGGCCCGAAATTGCCCAACAGAATGGATAACCCGCGCTTGTAGGCGGCGAATACGCCCACGTCTTCAAGCATACAGGCCCGGTTAGCGAGAGCGCGCAGTAGACTGAGTACCAAGGCGATGGGGACGAGAACGCAGGCCAAGGCGGCTATGATTACCAACGCTCCGCTCATGGGTGGAATTGGGGCCTGACCCTCAACTATTTGGCTCAGTCCGCCGAATAGGCCAGCGGTGCCGAGGCTTAAGATGAGGAGAAGGAAGCCCGGAATGGCGGGCAGAATGCTGATGCCGATCAAGGTCCAGCCTCTTTGCCAGCCAGCGCTAAAAGCTTGCCCAAAGCTGGAAGTGCCGCCGGCGTCGATGGTATTCACCCCGGCTATCAAGCCACCGCGCGAGATGGTCGAAAGTACCCATAGCGGGACGCCGATAAGGATGACCAGAGTGATGACGAGTAGAACTACGGCCACAGGGATGCCCCAAGGCATAGACCGGAGCCCTCTTCTCAATTCTGGTGGGAGATCCTCCAGGTCCGGCGCTTGAGGCATGCGAAATTCCCTATCTTGCTGATCGAAGTTAAAGTTGCTGCTCGTCGATGCACCACCGCCGCCGTTGCCAGCGCCTCCTATGACGACCAGCACACCCAATAAAATCAGAAACTTGTTCTCCCAAATGATGTTCCACGCACGACTCAGTAACTCGCCGTAATCCATTTTGACTTGCCTCCTCCTGTCTCTAGTTGGTGCTATGACGCAGTTTCAAAGTCCAGCTTCACACTATATCTACGCAATTCAGTGATGTTTTGTTTCGCAGTTGGTGATTAAGGCCCGCTGTCGGCACTCGTCGACGGCGGCCAGCAGCCGTTCCGGTGGATCTCCCTTGCTGACGAATGTGTCGGCGCCAGCCTTCAAGGCCGCTCTGCGCACCTGAGGCCGTCCGCTGAGAGCGATCACTGACAAAGAGGGATGAATTTCTCTCATAGTGTTCAAGATGTCTGGCTCGAAGCCGGGCAGTTCCCAGTCGAGCAAGACCACATCGGGGCAGGCAGCTTTCACCCAGTCCAGCATACCGGTGGCGTCCACTGCTTCTCCCAATACTCTGATGTCGGTCTCGTGCTCCAAGAGCAGCCGCAATGCCGAGCGCACTTTAGTTTGGTCATCCGCCAGTAAAACACGTATATTTTTCAATCTCTGTTCCTCCTCACCATGTTGTCAATAGTGTATCAAGAAAGGTCCGCTGGCGCATCGGCCGAATGGTGAGTTGGACGACTGGTCTGTTGGGGAGTGTGTATACTGGTCAGGAGACCAGGTTGTGCTGGAGGGCAAGGGCTACGGCCTCGGTGCGGCTGGACGCTCCCAGTTTGGAGAGGACGTTGCTGACGTGGAACTTGACTGTGGAGCGGCTAATGATTAACTGCTCGGCGATTTGAGGATTGCTGAGCCCTTCAGTCATCAGTGCCAGCACTTCCTGTTCGCGCTCGGTGAGATCGAAGACGGGCGTCGATTGTTTCCTAGCGGCATCGATCAGCGCTTGGGCCGCCTCAGGGGCTAGCGTGGGCTCGCCTGCGTAGGCGTCTCGGATCGCATCGGCAAGTTCGTCGGCCGAGACGTTCTTCAGTAGATAGCCAATCGCGCCAGCCTCCATCACGCCTTCCACAAGCTCTTTCTCTTTGAAGCTGGTCAGAGCGATGACCTGTATTTTCGGCCAGTGTTCTCTAATCTTGCGTGTGGCGGCGGCGCCGTCCATGCCTGGCATCTTCAGATCCATCAGCACCACGTCGGGGTGAAAGCGGTTGCACATTGCCACCGCTTCCTCACCGCTTCCAGCGTCTGCGACCAGTTCGAGGTCGTCGAAGGCCATCAAGAAGGCCCCTAACCCACTGCGCACTACTTTGTGATCATCGACTAACA
>CAZDYW010000156.1:0-6684 GCA_964509655.1 uncultured Anaerolineales bacterium | reverse complement strand
CCGGAACGCGCTGAAGCTCCCGACTGGCTGGGAGATGCTGCATTGTCTGGGGAATTGGAGGATGCCGAGATCCCTGACTGGTTGCGCGACTTGCCACCCCGAAAGCCAGAGGGCGCTCCCCCAGCGGCAGAGGCACCGCCGGAAGGATCGCCTGCCCTTGCCGAAGCGGATATACCGGATTGGCTGCGGGCAGCCGCGCCGCCAGGAGAAGCACCCAGTCAAGCCGCGCCGGAACTGCCAGACGGATTGGTCCGCGCTGAGATTCCCGATTGGTTAGCCCAGCTCCGCCCTACAGCCGATGCCCCTGGCGCCGCCGTGGAGCGAGAGCCGATGGAGACGGAAGGGCTTTTGGAGGGAATGCGCGGGGTCATCCCAGCCGCCACAGCCATCGAGGCCCCCACCACCCACGATGGATTACCGTCGACCGAACCAAGTGAAGCAAGCGTGGCACGGGCACAATTACTACAAAGCCTCCTGGCTCAGCCGGTCGAAAAGCCACAGCCCCAAAAACGCGCACGCGGAGTTGACTTAGGCGCCGCGCTTCAACGCCTGCTGGTGGCCGTGGTGCTTCTATTGGCCACGGGCGGCATACTTATGGCTCCCCTGATACCACTCGACTTGCCCAAGCTGACGGAACCGGTTGCATCACCCAGAGCGGCCCAAGCGCATCAACTTGTTCAAGAGATCGGAGTGTTGGACAATGTTTTTGTCGTGTTCGACTACGGGCCAGCGGAGATGGAGGAATTGAACGTGGTGGCCCGTCCGGTGCTTAGTCATCTGCTTGAGCGCGGAGCAAACCTCTCCGTCGCCAGCAGCCAGCCCGAAGGGGTGATTGTAGCGACCACCCTGCTGGATGCCATTGCAGAAGAAGGGGAATATGATCAAACATACGACATGTTGGGTTATCGCCCTGGCGACGCCGCTGGCGCGGCTCAGTTACTGAAAGAGGCTGGCTCAGAGCAATCACTGCTCCTGCTGCTAACCGCGAAGCCAGTTCCATTGCGCCGTTGGATCGAACAAGCCCAGATTTCGTATGGGGACGACATTCCAATAGTAGTCGGCGTCAGTGCAGCTTTGGAACCGGTCACCAGCCCTTACCTGGATGAACAAGCTGGCCAACTAGATGGTGCCATCCAGGGCCTACGCGGTGCCGTCGCCTATGAACAGCTCCTCGGTTCGAGCGGCGAGGCCACGGAACGGCTCGATGCCCTGGCAGCGGGGCATGTCGCCATCGCTGGCTTGATGATTATTGGCGCTGTATTCTCCTCCATCGGCAACCTCCGCAGCAAACAAAGGGAGAAGGGTGACAAGCCTGAAGAAGACGAGCCGGTCGACACGGAAGAAAGTACGGAAAACACGGAAACGAAGCCCCCGAAACGAGAGGAAGACGAAGCACGCGGGAGGGAATCGTGACGACACTCGACACCGCTGGCATGGTGCTGGGAGCCATTCTGACGTTATTTACGCTCAGTTATCTTCTGGGAGATAACCCACTCTACAGACTGGCTACACACCTTTTCATCGGCACGCTGGTTGGCTATTCCTTCGGCGTCGTGCTCCACGACGTGATGGTCGGCATGTTACTGACCCAACTGACAAAAGATCCAATTACAGTAGTGGCACCGCTCGCCTTGGGCTTGCTGCTGCTCTTCAAAGGCTTCCCCAAACAAGCATACGTGGGGAACCTCGCCGTCGCATATCTACTCGGCGTCGGTGTAGCTGTAGCGTTAAGCGGTGCGCTAGTAGGCACTCTCGCACCCCAGATTCAGGCCACAGGCCGCGCGCTCCATCCAGATTCGCTGGCGTCATTCCGCCTTGGGCTGATAGATGGCTTGATGGTGGTCGTAGGTACGATCTGCACATTGCTGACATTCGCTTTCATCAAGCCCCAACAGGACGGTAACCTAATTTACAGATTGGGAGGCAAGCTCATAAGCGCAGCCGGGGCAGCGGGACGAGTATTTTTGATTTTCGCCTTCGGTATCGCCTTCGCAGGGACACTTACCGCTTCGCTATCTATTTTAATCGGGCGTATCCAATATCTGATAGAAGCCTATTTCCGCATATTGGACCTCTTGGTCGGCTAGAGAGACAGGACTATGGTAGAGCACCCCATTGATTCAATTTTGGTCGTCGATTGCGGTACTGTAACCACTAAAGCCATGTTACTCGATAAGGTGGCCGGGCAATACCGCCTTCTAGCACATGGCGAATCAGCCACTACAACGGGGTATCCCTGGTTCGACGTGACAGCCGGCATCTACCACGCCGTCGAGCAAATCGCCGAGGTCACCGGTAGACGATTCTTCGATATGAGAGACAATTTGATCTCCCCCGAACGGTCTGGACATCAGGGCGTTGATGGCTTTGCAGCTACCATCAGCGCCAGCCAGCCATTGCAACTTGTGCTGGGGGGGCTGGCGCCCGATTTGAGCGTCGCCAGCGCCAAGAGAGCGGCGGCGGGCGTGTACTCACAAGTCAAAGCCATCTTAGACGGCGAACACAGCAGCTTAAACGCAGAGGGGCGTGTGCGTGCCATCCGAGACATCCTGCCCGATGTGGTCTGCATCGTCGGTGGGACAGACGGTGGCGCTACAACTCCGGTGCTCGAGTTAGTAGAGGCGACCGTCCTGGCCTGCTCTATGTTGGACCCAGGAATGCGTCCGCACCTACTCTACGCTGGCAACGCGGAACTGCGACAGCGCATCGTGGACACTGCGGGCCAAGAGGCCACGCTCCATGTCGTCGACAACGTGCGCCCCACACTGGAACGAGAAAATTTGACCGGCGCCCGAGAGAAACTGAATGAAATTTACGCCCAACGGAAGATGAAACAGCTACCGGGTGCCGCCATGGTAGATAATTGGAGCCAAGCGCCGCTCACACCTACAGCTCAAGCCTTCGGTCAGCTAATACGCTACCTCTGGCATCTGGGCGATCCCTCCAAAGGAGTTTTAGGCGTAGACCTGGGGGCGGCGAGCACCACCATTGCCGCCGTCTTCGATGAGCGAACCTTCCTCAGCATAAACGGAGAGTTGGGCATTACTTTTGGGGGAGAACATTTCCTGCAAACCCAGAGCGCCGAGAGCATCACGCGCTGGCTTCCCTACCCTATGGCGCCCGATGAACTACGCGCGGCCTTAATCAACAAATCCACGCACCCGCTCAGTATTCCTCAGACGCTGCGTGAGCTATGGATTGACCAAGCGCTAGCACGCGAAATCATACGTGCATCAGTGAAGGCGTCCCAAGCGAGATGGGAACCCGGTGAAGCTCAGCCCTACCCCGATCTACTGCCTTTATGTGATACCATCGTCGTCAGCGGCGGTGTAATGTCCCACGCACCCCGCCCAGGCCAAACGGCCTTGATTATATTGGACGCCTTACAGCCCATCGGAGTAAGCACACTAGTATTGGACGCCCGTGGGCTAGCTCCAGCGCTGGGAAGCATCGCAGCGGTCAAACCGCTCGCAGCGGTGGAAGCGCTGGACGGCGGCGGTTTCACCAACTTGGCAACCGTCGTCACACCAGTCAACCCTAAGGGAAACGCCAGCCCAGGCGACCTGGCCCTCAAGATGCAGGTGACTTATGACGATGGCAGCTCATTCGACGTTGAAGTACAACACGGCGATCTGGAATTGCTGCCCCTCCCATCGGGCAAGCAAGCGGTTTTGGAACTGCACCCACAGCGCGGGTTCGACGTAGGGCTCGGCGGGCCAGGAGAGTCGGGCGAACGTCGAGTAAACGGTGGTCTCGTTGGGCTGATCATCGACGCACGCGGACGCCCACTCACCCTCCCCGATAGTCCCGAAGAACGCCAGGAGCAGGTAGAGCGCTGGCTCCAGGATGTGGGCGGATAAGTATTTCGTCATTTCATTTATCATTTGCTAATTTGCTAATTTGTCATTCAACCCATGTACTATCCATTTGAAACACAGATTTCGCCCCTAACTAGCATACGTCGCGAGCGCATGTTGCCCAACCGAGGAGAGGTACTGGTCAACATCGGCGATCGGGTGGAGCCTACGCAGGTGGTAGCGCGGACCAAGCTTCCCGGTGATTTCCGCATCGTGCCGGTGGCGCGGATTTTGGACATTCCAGCATCCCAGGCAGAAGATCACTTGCAAATTGAGATCGGCGACAAGGTACGGCACAATCAAGTGATCGCCAAACAGCGTGGCCCGCTCAGTCGATCCGTTAGAGCCCCGATCAGTGGCGTAGTGACCGCCAGCGGGGGCGGGCGCATCCTAATCGAGGATAAGCCCGATCTATTCGAGCTACGCGCCTACATCCCCGGCAAAGTAAGCAACGCGCTGCGCGGACTCGGCATCGTCATCGAGGTGACAGGCGCTTTAGTCCAAGGCGCATGGGGAAGCGGAGGTGAAAACCTGGGCGTGCTGAGAAGCTTGGTGGAAAGCCCAGACCAGCCCCTCCAAGCGGAAAAGATCGATCCTTCTTGCCATGGCACAGTTATCATCGGCGGTGCCACACTGGATATTGACGTGATCGAGCGTGCCCAAGAGATCCAGGTGCGAGGTATTGTTACAGGAGGATTGCCACCGGAACAGATCCCCGACGTCGAGGGCCTGCCCTTTCCCATCGTCGTCACCGAGGGCATCGGTGAGATTCCTATGTCGGCGCTGGCCTTCCAATTGCTCACCACAAATGTGGGACGAGAGGTCTCAATCAGCGGCAAAACCCGGCCGCGCAATGATAAACACCTGGGGATGGCATTTATCCCCGAGGTCATCATTCCCTTGCCGGGCGAGAAAGTACCGGAAGACCAAAAGCAACCAGGCACACCTTTAGAAGTAGGCACACTCGTGCGAGCCGTTCGTGCCCCACACATAGGCGCAGTTGGCATCATCACCGCCCTTCCCACTCACGCACGTCGCATAGAGACAGGAGCGAGATTGCGCTGCGCGGAAGTGGATCTAGGGCAAGGTCAAACCGCCTCCATCCCCTTGGCGAACTTGGAAGCGCTTCGGTAAAAATGGGACGAGGTACACGAGTTGCAAGCTATCTTTAATTGGAGGAAATTCAAATGGAAGACATCGAAGAATTATTGCCGGAAGAAGAGGAAGAACTAGCAGAAGAAGAAGGGACTAATCGTACCTTCATCATCCTCGTGTCGGCACTAGGTGGATTGTTCATAGTGGGACTTGGCATCTTCATAGCCTTCATGCTGTGGTTCAACCCCAACAGAGCGGCTGCCCCCACGCCAGCAGCGGAAGCAGCCGGAACCACAACAGTCACCGCCGAAGGTGAAGCAACTAAAACGTCAGAGGAAGAAACTCCCACAGCTACAGAGACCAAAGAGACTCCCACAGCTACGGCGACAAAGCCAACGCCCACCGAGACCCCAACAGCAGCCCCCACAGAGACTCCTACATCCGCCGCTGAGGGTGAAGCGACATCCACAGCTACTCCCAGGCCGACGGCCACCCCGACGCTCCAATCCGATTCTCAGGGCCAGGCCGAAAGTAGCGTGCCGGATACAGGCATCGGAGCGCTGGGAGCCGGTGCACTAGCCCTCGGGCTGATCTTCCTGCTGGTCGTCGTGCGTAGCCTGCGCAAGACGGCATAGGAACTGGTAAGCTGTTATATTGGTATAGCGGTAGGGCAGTAAATCAGATCTGGACGCCAACCAACATACCAACATACCAACATCACCTACCGATGGAACTAACACAGGTATTGTGGGCTCTGCTGAGCAACCCTAACGTGGTCTACGCCATGCTCATCATTGGGCTCTGGGCCGCGGCGGCCGCCTTTTACGCGCCGGGCACTGGTGCGCTGGAGGTCGCGGCGGTCATTTGCCTAGCGCTGGCCATCGCCGGTCTGACGCAAATGCCGACCAATGTCGTGGGCGTAATCATGATCGTCATCGCTGGCATACTCTTCGCCGTAGATTTGAAGGTGCAAAGCGTAGCCATCACGGTAGGCGCCGCGATCACGTTGGTGCTCGGCTCGGTCTTCCTCTTTCCCCCGGACGAAAATGTTCCGCAAATCTCGCCCTGGCTGATCGGAGGCGTGACATTAGCCTCATTGGGGTTCTTCGGGATGGCCCTCTTTGCTGTGGCCCGCACCCAACAAATGCAGGACAAGGTATCCGCCGAGGAGATCGTGGGCCAGACTGGGATCGTCACTGATCCCCTCGACCCGACAGGGACAGTACAAGTCCAGAGCGAGTTATGGACCGCCATCGCAACAGGAGAAGACAGCCCCATCGACGCAGGTGAAGAAGTGGAAATCATGGCCGTAGAAGGGCTCAAAGTTTGCGTCAAGCGCATAAATCCTACGCAACAGGAAAGGAGATGCTGAAATGACCGGTGGACTATTCACAGTGATTATGCTCCTCTTCATAGGTGGTATCGCGCTGCTGGTCTTACTGGCCTCGGTGGTGCGCATCGTGAAAGAATATGAGAGGCTGGTGGTCTTCCGACTGGGCCGCTGCATCGGCCCGAAAGGTCCGGGGCTAGTGCTGCTCATCCCATTCGTCGACAGAGCAACCACCGTCGATCTCCGCGAGGAGGTACTGGAGGTCCCACACCAGACCAACATCACGAAGGACAACGCGCCGATCGACATCGATTTTCTGGTCTACTGGAAAGTGCTCGACCCAGAGGCAAGCGTTTTGAAAGTGGCCAATTTCGGACAAGCCTCCACCGGCATCGCCACCAC
>CAZDYW010000155.1:0-6710 GCA_964509655.1 uncultured Anaerolineales bacterium | reverse complement strand
CAGTTCTGGATGGACCGATGATGGTCGGTTGTGCTCGTTTACCAATGGGGCCTCTCAATATCAATCTCTCACGAATGGGGTGAATTATAAATTACCGCCAAGGGCGCGTCAAGCGGCGCACCCAGGCGGAGAAAGCTTGCCCCACCAAGCGCAGCTCCTCGATGCGCAGAAGGACAGCCAGCATGCCGTATACGCTCAGCCCAACAACGCCACAGCCTACCACCAGCAGCGTCTCGCCCACCAGCCCGGCGGGCGCGATCCGCTTCAGCCCCCCCAGCGTCAGGAGCACGGCGCCCCCCATCCCGGCTGATGCGAGCGCGGCCTTGAGCGCGGGTCTGCCCAGCCGATGCCCGCGCAGGCTGCCGATGCCGCGTCCCAGAAAAAACAACATCAGCACGGCGTGGGCCGCCCACTTGAGCGAGTTCGCCAAGATCAGACCGTTCAGCGTGAGGGGCATGAAGAGCGTAGGAACCAAAGCCATAAACACATAAAGGATCACCGTCACCACGCCCACCAGCGCCGGCGTCCAGGTATCCTTGCGGGCGTAGGAGGCGAAGATGAGCGGCTGATCGATGGCGGCGAAGATCAGCCCTACCAGGTGACAGCGCAGCGCGGCGACTGTCGCCAGCGTATCTTGCGGCGTGAAGTCGCCGTGTTCGAGGAGCAGCGCGACGATGGGCCTCGCCAGCACCCACAGGCCTACGGTGGCCGGGATGGTCAACGCCAGCACCATCCGCAGGCCCTGGGCCAAGGTGGCCTTGAAAGGCCCCGTTTGGTCGCTGGCGGCCTGGCGCGAGAGTGTGGGTAGGATGGCGACGGAGATGGCGATGGAGACCAGCCCCAGCGGAAACTGAATCAGCGTGGCGGAATACTGCATCCAGGGGATGCTCTGATCCCCGGTGCGCGAGGCCAGGTTGTAGCTGAGCGCCACGCCGAGCGTATCCACGACCAGGCCGAGGGCGATGGGCACGTAGAGGCGCGCGATGCGGCGCAGCGCGGCGTGATTCAGGTCCAGCACGAAGCGCAGGGATGCGTCGCGGAGGCCGGGCCATTGGAGCGCCACCTGGAGCGCGGCGCCGATCAACAGCCCCAGTGCCATACTGGTCACTCCCATCCGGCGGCCCAGCAGCAGCGCCAGCGCCACGATGGCGGCGTTGAAAGCGGCGGCGGTGAAGGCGGGGAAGGCGAAGCGCTCCAGCGCGTACAGCGTCCCGGTCAGGATACCGGCCACGTTGAGGAAGAGAATGGCGGGCAGCATGATGCGCAGCAGGCGGGTGGCTTCGGCCTGCAACGTCGGGGAGAGGCCACCGGCCATCAGCCACACGATCTGGGGGGCCAGCAACTCGCCGAGCAGCAGACAGCCCGAAAGGGCCACCACCGCGAGGCTCAGGAAAAGACTGAGCAAATGCCACAGCTCTTCGCGGCGCTCTGGGATGGCGTAATCGGAGAGCACCGGCACGAGGGCCGCGTTGATCATGCGTCCCACGAGCAGATCGTAGAGCAGCGTGGGCACGCGGATGGCGACCTCCAGCGCGCTAACCGCCCCCGTGGCGCCGAAGAGACCGGCCTTGACCGTCTCGCGGGCCAGCCCCAGCACGCGACTGGTGACGTTGCCCAGCGCGATCAGCCCGGCGGCCCGCGCGACTTTGATGGTCTGTTGAGTTTGTTGTTGTGACCGTTCCGTTTCTTTCAACGCTCCCCCTGCTTCGATAAGGGCGATTGTACCTTGATTCTATCCCAGCCACAACACAGAACCACGCCGCCGGATTCTGCAACCAAAGCGGGGGCGTGGGAGCCTGCTCTGCTTATAATGTCCTGTACTTGCTGAGAGACACGCCTATCCTTGCGTTTAACCTGAAACGTGGTAGAATTAAGGCGTGTTTTGAGTAGTGGATGGTAAGGAGGATAGAGTGTCGCTGAGTAAAAATGAAAAAGAAGCTATCATTCGGGAATATGGTCGTTCGCCTGATGATACCGGGTCGCCGGAAGTGCAGATCGCGCTGTTGAGCACACGCATTAGTCAGCTGACGGAGCATCTCAAGGAGCATAAGCACGATGAGCATTCTCGCCGCGGCCTGATCAAGATGGTTGGGCAACGGCGGCGTCATTTGACCTACCTCAGTCGCGAAAACCCAGAGCGCTACAAAGAGGTTATCCAGCGGTTGGGGTTGCGCAGGTAGTCACAAGCCATCAGGTGGAGCGCAAACGAGTAGATGAAAACAGTCCATCTACTCGTTTGGCGTATAAAGCACCAGTTGCAAGTTAGAAGCAAGTTCTAGTAGATTCGTTTTGAGAAACCAAGCGTAGGTCCAGGAATTGGGGGGTGGATCGTAGCCAGGGGGGCGCACATTTCGGCTACGAGCCACCCCCCAGTCCCTGAGCCTCCACGCTTGGTCCAGTATATGGAGGTATAGAAGTGAACAGTAACAAATTTACCGCCACGTTGGGCGACAAGGTCATCGATGTTGGGACCGGAAAGTTGGCCCAGCAAGCAGGCGGAGCAGTAACAATTCGTTGTGGCGACACAGAGTTGCTCGTCACAGCAACAATGTCACGCGACGTCCGAGAGGGAATCAGTTTCTTCCCCCTCACCGTCGATTTCGAGGAGCGGCTTTACGCGGCGGGCCGCATCCCCGGTTCGTTCTTCCGCCGCGAGGGACGGCCCACAGAATCGGCCACACTCATCGCGAGGCTGACCGATCGACCCCTTCGCCCCCTTTTCCCCAAGTATATGCGCAACGACGTTCAGGTCATCATCACGCCTCTCGCGCAGGACGAGGATCATCAAGCCGATGTTCTGTCCATCATCGGCGCCTCGGTCGCTCTGACCATCTCAGATGTTCCATTTGATGGTCCGATAGGGGCAGCACGAGTCGGGTACATTGATGAGGAACTGGTGATCAACCCGACTATCGCGGAGATGGAGGAGAGCAAGCTTGATCTTCGGTTGGCTGGCACGTCCGATGCGCTCTTGATGGTCGAGGCGGACGCCGAAGTGGTCAGCGAGAAGGTGCTTGTCGACGCGCTGCGTAAAGGCTTCGAGGCGATCCAGGACACGATCAGCCTTCAGCAGGAAATGCGCGATGCCATCGGCAAGCCCAAGCGCTCCTACACGCCCCAGAATCCCCTCCCCGAAGAACTGGTCGAGATCGTGCGCCAGCGCGTCGATGGCCGCTTGGAGGAAGCGATTTATGGCGCCGAGGACAAGGCCGACCGGGATAATAACTTCCGAACGCTCCAGAAAGAGTTGGCCGAGCAGCTGGAGGAAGAATGGGAACCCCGGATGACCAAGAAGGCCTTGGATGAGGTAATGCGGGATCTGGTGCGTCACCGTACCATCGAAGAGGGCATCCGTGCCGATGGGCGAGATACGGAGACGATCCGTTCACTCTCCTCCGAGGTAGGATTGGTGCCGCGCGTGCATGGCTCCGGACTCTTCACTCGCGGGGAGACGCAGGTTCTCTCCATCGCTACCTTGGGCACGCCACGCGAGGAGCAGATGCTGGACGATCTCTCCCCGGAGGAGACCAAGCGCTATATGCACCACTACAACTTCCCGCCTTACTCCACCGGTGAGACTTGGCCGCTGCGTGGTCCCAAACGGAGGGAGATCGGTCACGGCGCTTTGGGTGAACGGGCGCTACTACCAATGCTGCCCGATGAGGAGGATTTCCCCTACACGCTGCGCGTCGTCAGCGAGGTGCTCAGCTCCAATGGCTCCACCTCGATGGCCAGCGTATGCGGCAGCACGCTTTCGCTGATGGACGCCGGCGTGCCGATCAAGTCGCCGGTCGCTGGCATTGCCATGGGCCTGATGATGGAGGATGGCCGTTACCGCGTTCTGACCGACATCCAGGGCCTGGAAGATCACATCGGCGATATGGATTTCAAGGTAGCCGGCACCCGCGAGGGTGTCACCGCTTTGCAGATGGACATCAAGCTCGGCGGCATCTCCTACGAGATTCTGGAGGAAGCGCTGGAGCAAGCACGCCGCGCTCGAATGCAGATATTGGACGTGATGACGGATGCGATCCCGGCTCCGCGCGAGGATCTTTCGCCCTTCGCGCCTCGGATGACCATCATAGAGGTGGACACCGACAAGCTGGGGGCGGTCATCGGTTCTGGCGGCAAGACGGTGCGCTCCATCGAGGAGGAGTGTGACGTCAGCGTCGATATTGAGGATGATGGCACGATCTACATCGCCTCGACCAGCGGCCCGGCCGCGGATAAGGCCCTGATGATGATCGAAGCTTTGACCGAGGATGCGGAGGTGGGCCGCATCTATACCGGGCGCGTGGTTCGCACCAAGGACTTCGGCGCCTTCGTAGAGATTTTGCCCGGCACCGATGGGATGGTACATATCTCGCAGCTTTCCGACACCCACGTCAAGAGTGTCGAGGATGTAGTAAGAGTTGGCGATGAGATAATGGTGATGGTGACCAACATCGACCACGAGGGGAAGATCCGCCTTTCCCGTCAGGCCGTGCTGGAAGGCTGGACGCCGGAGGAAGCCCGCGCCGCCGATAGCCCTGGCCGGAAGCGAGGACGGCGGCCACCACGGCGCCGCTAAAGGGTATTTACTCAGGGCGAGTGTCCGAGTAGCCGCATCCCTAAAAGGAGAATCCTGTGGAAGAAATCAACGAGGAGCAAACGGAATCCACCGAGCCTACTGAGAATACACCGACCGAGACCGTCGTCCAGGCCGATCCGCAGCCACAGCCGTCCGGTCCCGGCTTGCTGGGGATACTGGCGCAGGGTCTGCGGGAAATCGCCGAGACGGTCATCCCGGCGGTTGTCATCGCCTTGCTGATCAATCTCTTCCTAGCCCAGGCCACACAAGTGCTGGGTCAGAGTATGGAGCCCAATCTGCACAGCGCTCAGCGCGTTGTGATCGAGAAGGTGACCTACCGTTTCTTCCACGGGCCTCGGCGCGGTGACATCGTGGTCATCGAGATAGAGGAGCAGACAGACCTGCTGATCAAGCGTGTGATTGGCCTGCCAGGCGAGACCATTGAGATGCGCGACGGCGTGGTCTACATCGACGGGCAGCCCATCGAGGAGCCCTGGGCGATTAGGCCGGGTGGCGGCAGCTTTCAAGAGCGAGTCGTACCGCCACTTCACGTTTTCGTTCTAGGGGATAACCGAGGAGCCTCGAACGATTCGCGCAACTTCGGGCCGGTGCCCATCGAAAATGTGGTGGGGCACGCTTGGCTTTCCTACTGGCCACCGGAGCACGTGGGATTCGTCGATTGAGCTGAGCTGGCGTAAAGAATCGGAACAGGCCGGGCAACTTGCCCGGCCTGTTTTTTTTGTGTCATCGGTCGCATAAACCAGAAGCCAGACTTAAGTCGCTGTGCTCAAGAAAAGCCTGGTTTCTTTTCCCTTCTACGGTTCCTGAAAACGGGCCTCCAACTCTTCCAGAAGCTCTGCCGCCTCTACCAGTTTGTCCAGCGGATTGTTAGGTCCGGTGAAGTAACGGTAGTCACAGGGCATCACGTCGAGCACGTCGACCAGGTCTCGGTGACGGTCTCGCAGGGCGCTGTCGCTGATGCCGTAGAACTCGGCGAGCTTATACCGTCGGACCGGTCGCAGATTGACCTTCCGCACGGTGTAGTCGAGTGCGGCGGCCCATGTCTCTGGCTTGCGCACGATCAGACGATCACTTCCCAGGGCGATGCGATACTCGGTCCACATCTGGAGGGCCGCGCCGATCTCCTCGATCGGTAAATCCGCCTTCATCATCTTTTCTGTGAGCGTTTGTTCTACTCCATCCATGCCGCTGGCGAAAAGCAACTCAAAGCGCTCGTTTAGAGAGGAATCGGGTTGCAATCTCATAAACTCGGCCAGCACTTTCAATGCGCGGTCGAAGTCACCCCCTCGGGCCAAAGCGCGGGCCAGTAGGATTCGATATCTCGGTTCGCGTGGCGCGATGCGGGCGGCGGCCTCGAAGTTCTTCAGCGCCTGGTCGATGTCCCATTGCCGATAGGCCTGAATACCTTCGCGTTCATATTGTTTTGCCTTGCGACGATCTTCCTTCTGGATTTGCGCATTTGTCATTGCCCGGCTCCTTTCTGACAGGCACTTCTCCACGGTATGACGATGGATTATAGCACAGGCGCTGAAGATAGACAACACTAAACGGAGCCACTAGCTCACCGCTTGCTGGGGGACAGCGCATCTTTCACCATTTCCAGCGCCCGGTCGACCAGCCAATTAGTGCCGCGGCCAGTCTCCCCGCCGACTTCCACGGTTTTGTCGAGCACATCGCGCCCATCGTGGACGGCAAGATGCACCGTCTGCTTTTCCTCCCCGATCGGGCCTCGCGCCCAAACTGCCAAGCAGATGTTTACCCCCAGAAATGGGCGCCCTTCTCGCGCCGCCGCTCGTGCAGCCTTGGCGGAGAAATCACCTTGCTTCTTGAACTGCGGGCGCGGCAGCGCCATCAGGCCGATTGCTTCCTCCACGTCATCCACGATCAGACTGTTGCCCAACGCGTTGACGCCATCCTCAGTGTCGAAGAGCCGTCTGCTGACAATATGGTCTGTGCCACATTCCACTGCGCCTAAAGTCCATTCCCAGTTGACCAATATACTAGCTACTTCTTCCGCGATGCTCTTTCCCACGATAGTTATCCCCCTATCCACGAATGCTGCGAAATCATTTTTGACCATCAAAATCGGTAATAGCATCCCTCACCCGCTCCCGCTGGA
>CAZDYW010000154.1:0-6729 GCA_964509655.1 uncultured Anaerolineales bacterium | reverse complement strand
TTGGCTAGGGGGGCGAGGATTTGTGGCATGATGCCGACAGCTACGGAGAGTATAATCAGCAGCAGTAGAACTGTGGCTGTGAGCCAGCCTTCGGAGGATGTAAGGAGATTGTCCATTTCCGTCTTTGATTTCGCCTTGAGTTTTGCCTCAGTGCGGGGGCGGGCCAGGAGAACTGACAACATCCGCCAGACATTAACGAGCACACCCATTCCGGCCAGGAGGAGAAGCAAGGCCGCGCCGGGGCTGCCGGAGGATACCAAGGCGCGACAGAGTGCCCAACGGGCAGCGAAACTTGCGCCGGGTGGCAGTCCAGAGAGGGTGAGCCCGCCGATGGTGAAAGCCGCTGTGCTCCATGGCGCCTCCCGCCCTGCAGATAGAAACTTATCCTGAAAAGCATCGAGGCGCTTGGGTGAAGAATCTTCATTCTGTGGCGCTGGCCTCTTATCAAGAATCCCTAAACCACTGAGCCCAGCAGCCACCATAGCTAACCCGAAGGGTCGTATCAGCAAGGACAAAAGAACCAGCGACAGACCTAGTTCACTCCTCATTCCCAGGGCTAGAAGAGTGGCGCCGGTATCCACCAGAGCCCCATACCCCATCAACAAGCGCCTTCTAGCAGACGCCAGTAGCCCCCCCACGACGACCATCGCCAGCCCGGCAATCGTGACCACAGCCTCGAAGCGCGGATAGCCGCTAAGCCCCGAGTAAGTCTCCATAAAATCGAATAGCAGGAACCAGATCGCTCCGTTGTTAACGGTGAGGACAAGTGCACCTGCCAATGGTTCGCTGTCATCGGCGATGGCCGACACCCAGGTGTGGAATGGCACTCCTCCCAGGAGCAGGGAGAAGGAGATCAGCAGTAAGATGGCGGTGGTGTCGAGCAGTTCGGTATTATCCGGCGTCAGCGCATAGCGCTCCATGAGCCAATGGGTGACGAGCAAGCCGGGCAGAGCCAGCATGGTGAAAGACAAATAGCGCACTCCACCTCTGGTAGGGGAACTTCCCTCCGGCTGCAAGGCGAAGATGGAGAGGGCCGCAGCGATTTCGATTAGCAGGGCGGCGTAGATGAGGGGACGGATCAACAATGCTCCGCTGAGCAGGCTGAGCACTGCCAGACCGATGGGAAAGATGAGAGAGTGAGGGGCTACGCGCCATCCCAGGGCAAATATGCCGGCCGTGGTGAAAAAGAGAAAAGCTATCGCCAGTCGATCGCTTGGCTCCATCATGAGCTCGCGGCCCAGAATGTCCACTGGTTCGCCGATGATGATCTGACGGCCCCCGATCTGCACGGGCTGATTGAGCGGCAGGAGCGCGATTGCGATGCCCATTGCCAAGGCAGCGCCAAGAGCGAGCAGCGCCGAGAGGCTGGCCCAACGGCGCAGCACGTAGACGACGCTCGCTATCACCAAGGGTAGGGTCAAGAAGACGAAAATACCGGCGATCACGCTTTGCTCCCCTCGCTGGTGGCAATCTGGGCCGCTCTCAGGTAAGACATAGCCAGCGCAATGACGAAGCTGAGCGCGCTGAGCAGGCCGGCCACAACTAAACTCGGCTCCAGGGCCACGTAGAAAAGATCGAAGCCCGACAGGAAGGTCAGCAACCCCAACCCAACTTGTAGAGGAGCATCACTCAGTCCCAGCAGCAATAACCCTAATCCGGTCAGCAAGTAGCAGGCCAGTGTAATATCGGAGGGTATCTCGGGCAGAGGGATGTTCAGCGCAGCGGTGTATGCTACCACATCGATCAGTATTACGACCAGCAGATAGAAGGAGGCTCTGGTTGACATAATCCACCATTGCCAACGGCGGGATGAAGTCGTAACCTCATCGACCGATGGGCGCTCCAGTTCGGCAGCTTGTCGCTCTGTCAAATAGAAAACTGTGCAAATCATCCAGCCAGTCAGCCCTTTGACGGCCGCGATCTCCAGCCTAATCAAACGGGTCAAAAGGAGCACAACGAAGAAATATTGCACAGCCAAAGCTGCCACACTCACCCGCCAATCGCGGCTGATGACCAATAGCCCAGCGGTGATCAGAATGCCGATCACGGCAGGCATAGCGGCCCAGGCAGAAATGCGGGACAGGAAATCGCTCATAGGAGGCACTATTCACCTAACCTTACAGGGCCATAATTTGGAAATGACACCCTATCGCCAAATTTGTTCTCAATGCACAAGAGCTTCATCGGGTAGGCCCTACCCTTATCAGCAATAGGAGGAGAAAGAGAATCCATGACCACAGCAAGGCGCCGGCTCCGCCTACGATTTCGTCGGCTGCGCGGAGTAAGGATAAGCCGCGTTCCAGGGCACCGGTCACCGTCTCGAAGAGCCATTCCAGTTGTAATAGATCGTGGGCCGCAGTAAGCCATAGTTCTATTTTGGAGCGTAAGTTCTCCCCTCGCCAAGCGATAAGGCCTCCGATGATGAGCGAGGCGGCCCATAGAAGCCAGCCCGACAATGTGTAAGAGGTCAACTTTACGGACACGAGTTCGGGGCCAAGGAGTGATGGGTAAATTCCGGCTGCGATCAACAGCAGCGCTGGGAGCCCCAGCGCCACAGCACGTGTCACAATTTGCCAGAATGGGACGGAGGATGGCGCTGGACGGTAACCGGGGGATGATGGAGATAGCAAGCGACGTGCCAGGGCGGGAACCAGAAACAACTGTCCAATGAAAAAGGCGGCAGTCCATCCCCAGCGGCCTTCCAACACGCCTCGCTCCACCAGGGTTGAGTGGGTCACAAACCCCAGCGTGGGAGGGGCTCCAGCAAAGGCCAGAGCGCCTACCAGGGGAAAAGCATTCCACCACAGGGTATCCCGTTGCCAACCGTCGCTCAGGAGAAGAAGGGTCATGCCGAGCACCCAGGTCACGCCGCCGGCTGTGATGACAGCGAGAGCTTGATCTCCCGCCAATCCGGCGGCCAGTAACACCAGCCCGTTGGCGCTCATGCCGATCCAGGGCAAAGATTGGCGCACGGTCCTAGATGACCAGGCCAGGAAGCCACCTACGGCTAGCGCCAGGGCTGCTGGTACCAAAACCCAAAAGCTGCTAGGAGCCAAGCCGCCATTGGTAACAGTGAGGCGTAACCAGAGGCCCCATCCGACGACTGGGCTCAAGAAGAGTGAGGCGACAGAGAAAGTGGCAGGCTCCGGTTTATTGGGCAAGGCGAGGTGCAAAGGGTAGGCCCACATACGCAGAAGCCCGGCCAAAGCCCACAGATTTCGTTGGGCATCGCCAAGAGTCATCAAGCCCCAGTGCTCGCTACCGGCCCCACCCTCGGCCAGCAAAGCGCCGCTCCAAAGGAATATCGTTGCCAAGCTCCCGGCGACCAGGCCACGAACAGCGCTCTTTCTGGATCCGCCCGCCGCAATCCATCCGATCATCTTGAACAAATCGTAGATTGCCCAACTGATGATCGTCGTGAGCACATTTGCCGCCCACAAAGTCGAGAAATAAGCGGCGAGCAAGGCCAAAGGTATGGCCGTGAGCCAGGGTGAAGCCTTCTCATCGGCGCCCAGATCAACCAGATACATACTGCAAGTCACCAGCGCCAGGGCCAAAACCAAGGGCCGCGCGATGGCATCGGATTGGAGTATCGGCAGGGTGTTGAACATTGGAGATTGCAGTTCGGAGGACGAGGAAGGCCGCCATAAGGGGATCATCAAGGTCGATCCAGCCCCTGCCTCCTGATAGCTTGAGGTCAAAGCAAGTAGCAGAGTGAGGACAGCCGCGATGAGGGCAATATAACGAATGTAGGGCCGAAACAAAAGCGCTGCCAGGAAAATGCTGCCAGCGCTCAGCAACGGCAGGATGAGGGTGAGAATGAGAGGTAAGGGCATGTCTACTTCAGAAAATCGCGCAATTTTCGGGCGTGCGCGGGATGGCGTAGACGGCTGAGGGCTTGGACTTCTATCTGGCGTATCCGCTCGCGGGTCACGCCAAGCTTTTGCCCAACCTCTTCGAGGGTATAAGTTTCGCCATCCACCAGCCCATAACGCATCTGCAAAATACGCACTTCACGTGGCGGCAGGTCTTGGAGCACATCCTGTAGCAGTTCCCGCAGCATTGAGGATGAAACCACATCATCTGGAGCCGTGATTTCCTCATCTTCAATGAAATCTCCCAGTTCGCTGCTGCCATCCTCGTCGATGGGCATTTCCAACGAGAGGGGCCGCCGTGCTACTTTTAGCATCTCCTCCACCTTCTGGGTAGGGATGCTTAACTCGTTTGCTAACTCCTCGGCGCTGGGATTGCGGCCCAATTCTTGCGTGAGGCGGTGAGTGGCACGCAGAAGCTTGTTGATCTGATCACCCATGTGCACGGGGATGCGGATGGTGCGACTTTGGTCCGCGATTGCACGTGTGACCGCTTGCCGGATCCACCAAGTCGCATAAGTGGAGAATTTATTCCCCATCGTGTAATCGAACTTATTGGCCGCTCTTATCAGACCGATATTCCCCTCCTGGATCAGGTCGAGGAAGGGCACACCGCGGCCGATGTACTTCTTAGCCACACTGATTACCAGGCGCGAGTTGGCGCGCACCAAATGCTCGCGAGCAGCCCATCCATCCTCGACGATGGCTTTCAGGGCGACACGCTCTTTAACATCCAGCCCATTTTCCATCAGCTTTTTCTTGGCGCTCTTTCCCGCCTCCATGCGCTTGGCCAGCTCTACCTCCTCCTCCGCTGTCAAGAGGGGCACTTTGCCAATCTCTTTTAGATAAAGGCCGATGGTATCATCGACTCTGACTGCGCTCAGGTAGGGCTCCTCCTCAAACGACGGATCGTTCTCTTCAGTTTCTTCAGAGGTCTCTAACTCGTCGTCATCCGGTCGGCCTATTTTAACTCCGTCTTCCACCAAGGAGAACAAGATGCTTTCGATTTCCTCCAGGCTATCTTCAGCTTCGGGAAAAGCTGTCAAAATTTCTTCATATGTGATGAAACCCTGCTCAGCAGCTTTGGCTTGCAGGTATTCTTTGCCTTCTATTTCCTCGAACTCTACTGTACCATTGTCTCGATCTAGAACCATAATCTACCCAGCTACTGAGAAACATAGCAAATTCATTAGATCCAGTTTGCCTTTCCGTTACTTTGTTCGGATATCGGACGTTACTATACCATATGTTCATGTCAGTTGTCAACCCTAACCTACGAAGCAGAGAGTCTGCCACGCTACCGGATCTCGTGGAATGGGGTTACTGGTGTGCTTCGACAAAAGCCATCGGATCTAAGTAACCGTAAAAATCCGGGCGAGCGCGGGAAGGGTTATCATCCCACGTGTAACCCACGCCCGCGATATGACCGTTGCAGGAGCCCCGTTCCCCAGCGGTGCCCTTTGGAAAAAGTGTGGTCCCATCGCGGAAAGTGCGCATCTCCCAATGGAGATGGCTGTTGCACCCCATATCGTGGATGACGGCTATCACTTGTCCACGATTAACCGGCTGTCCAGCCTGCACCTGCGGATGGCTCACGTGCCAGTAGACTGAGTAGACTTTATCTTCGTCGGTCAGCAGGTGCTCGATGATTATGATTTGCCCCTCAGTCCCGGCGTCCAACATCGATAAGACCACCCCGCCCGCCACGGCGTGAACTGGTGCGTGTTTCGCTTTCCCACAGACTGCTTGTCCTGCATCATCCACCCCGAAAAGATCCACCCCAGCGTGGTAAAGCTTGCTGAAGGGAACGGCATTTCCCTCGGCATCGCGGAAACAATTAGAGCGGATTCCAAGGGCGGGATTTTGCGCCCCATAACGAGTATCGACTGTCAACAAACTGTTATCACCGCGAACGTATGGGCCGTATTCATAAGCCGGCAGTAAAGGAAAGTCGAACGTGTGGGTGAACTGTGGAGTTGGCCACGGCGTGTAAAGCTGCGTGGGGGAAAAATCCGGCAGCGGCGCAGCCACAAACTGACCACGATATCTTCTCCAGAAGCCAACGCCGACCACACCCAGAACAGCTAGGACGCTGATAAATATCAGTAAGATGCACCCACGTCGTCTCGACAAATTCCTTCCCTTCTTCATAAGCTTGTCAATGCCCCAGATGATAACGTGAAAATCAAAAGCTTACAAGTTTTGTTTGCTCTGGAGACGCTTCTGGCAGGGAGTGCCGTCATCTTGGCGGCAACCCAGCAGATGTTGGTGATCTAGGCTATGATTCGGGGACGGTGAGGGGGGGGTGACAAAATAAGAGCCGTGCACGTTTTCACGTACACGGCTCTTTCTCTGTCGCGCATCTCCGCGGCGTCGACTAGAGGTGCTGTCTAGGACGCGGTTCCTACTAGAATCCTACAGCTTCTCCTAACGGGATAACGTTAGCAGCACGCAAGCCCTTGGGGCCCTCTTCTACTTCAAACTCGACGCGTTGACCTTCCCTGAGCGTTCTGAACCCCCCGCCCTCAATGGCGGAGTAATGTACGAATACATCCTCCCCCTCATCGCGCGAGATGAATCCATAGCCCTTATCATTGCTGAACCACTTGACAGTTCCCGTTTCCTTCTGGTCCATCTTTAGATACTCCTTTTTCTTCTAAAAAAATTTAATCGATCGGTGGTTTCAGTCCCCTCAAGCGGATCGAACATGGCCTTGCCGCTGCTCATCCCAATCTTGATGATTTTGGCTTTGCGAGCCAAACTGAAACTTACCGCGCCCTACCCATAGAAGATACCACATTTATGTCCAAACGTCAAGTCGAGTGAAACTCAGCACCCACACCGACCGACCGCAAAA
>CAZDYW010000153.1:0-6769 GCA_964509655.1 uncultured Anaerolineales bacterium | reverse complement strand
TGGTCAGCCATCATCGGCTTGTTCCTTCTTGTCAGATGGGCAACAATTGCTCAAAGCCTCCACCAACTCCGCCACCCGGATCGGTTTGCTGAGGTAATCGTCCATTCCCAAAGCCAGATACCTTTCCCGATCCTCTTTCATAGCGTTCGCCGTTATGGCCACAATTTGCGGCTGCTCGTCCGCTGCTATCCCTTGCCGGATGCGGCGCGTAGCCTCCAGCCCATCCATCTCCGGCATCTGCACGTCCATCAACACCAAGTCGTATGGCTGCTGCTGCAATCCCTCCAGCGCCTCCACTCCATTGACCGCCAGATCGGCCTCGTAGCCCAGCCGCTCCAGCAGGCGCAATGTCAGCTTCTGATTGACGAGGTTATCCTCGACCAGTAGGATGCGCAAGGGCAAACGCTCCGCCATCCCGGCGTCGAACTGCGGCGGCTGGAGCTTCCTATCCTCCGGCTCCATGGCGCTGGTCGGCGCAAGCTCTCCCTGAATGGTGAAATAGAACGTGCTTCCTATCCCCAACTCACTCTCCACCCACATCCTCCCGCCCATCATCTCGGCCAATCGCTGGCTGATTGCTAGCCCCAAACCGGTGCCTCCATATTGCCGCGTGATCGAAGCGTCCACCTGGGTGAAGGGGTCAAAGATATTATCCAGCCGATCGGACGGAATGCCGATGCCGGTATCTTTGACTGAAAAGAATATCTCCCACACTTCCTCCCCCTCCGTCGAAGCCCGTTGGTCCAACGGCTGCGCCATCACCAAGAGGGAGACGTCGCCCTTTTTGGTGAACTTGATGCTGTTGCCCAACAAGTTGACCAGGATCTGCCGCAAGCGTGCCATATCCCCCCAGATATATTCCGGCACCTGCGCGTCGATCTGATAGTCCAAAGCCAGGCCCTTCTCGTCCGCCTTGGGCCTTAGCAGGGAGACGGCGCTCTCCACGCAATCGAGCAGCCCGAAAGGCTCGTTCTCCAGGTCCGTGCGCTCGGCCTCGATTCTGGAGAGATCGAGGATGTCGTCGATGAGCCTCAGCAGGGTATTGCCGCTGGTGCGGATCGTATCCACGAAGTCCTGCTGTTCGGCGGTCAGCTCTGTATCCATCAACAAGCTGGTCATCCCGATCACGCCATTCATCGGGGTGCGGATCTCGTGACTCATTGTGGCCAGGAAAGCGCTCTTGGCACGACTGGCGGCCTCAGCCGCCTCTTTGGCCTCTTGTAACTCCTCCTCTGTCCGCTTGCGTTCGGCCAATTCATCCTGAACCGCCTCGTACAAGCGGGCGTTTTCGATTGCCACGGCGATCTGATCGGCCATTGTGTCGATCACGATAATATCATTTTCGTCAAATGCGTAGAATATGGCGCTCTCAACCTCCAGCACGCCGACGACTTTTCCGCCTATCTTGATCGGCGCCGACAGAGATGATGGAGAGAGCCAGTCGCCCACCCGGTAGGGGATTGGATCGGTGTAGGAATCGTTGATCAGAACCGTCTCTCCTGTCGCGGCAGCCTTGCCAATCGCTCCCTTGCCCACGGGTTGATGATAGTTGTCGGGGATTATGTCCCAGAAGTTCTCGGTGGCCGCGGCTACGTAGAGGTATCCCGTCTCCTCGTCCACTAACAGGACCGCGGCTTGAAGGTAGCCCAGCTCTTCTTGCACGAGGTCCACGGCGTGTTGGAACAGCTCTTGCGGGTTGAGAATGGAGGCGATGTGGCGCCCGATACGGTTTAGCGTCGATAACTGAGCCGCGCGCTGCTCCAGGGACTGTTGGGCCTGTTTGCGCTCGGTGACGTCCCTTATCGTCCCCATGCTCGCTATCCGCCCCCGATAATTGACCACTTCCGCCTTGATGTTGACGGTGGAGGTGGTTATTCCATCCTTGTGCAGAATTTGGAATTCGTACTCGCCGGGGACATCTTCCCCCCTTTGCCTGCGGCGATAGCGCTCCGAGACCATCGCTCGGTCTTGCGGCGCGATCAGTTGCTGGAAGTCCACCCCGATGACTTCTTCGACCGTGTAGTCCGCTATCTTAGCGAAGGCCTCGTTGACAAATTGCATCTTGCCATCTTGGATGATAAAAGCGCCATCCTGGAGGTTATCGATCAGGGTGCGGTATTTCTCTTCAGATTCTTGCAACGCTTCCCGCACTCGCTTGCGCTCGGTGACCTCGTGCAGGATGACCATGCGCCCTCTCAGCACCTCCCGGCGGTCGAAGAGGGGATTGATTCTCAGGTCATAGTAATGTTGTCTATCTTCGCCAGCGACTGCGATCTCGGTTCGTAACTTTATCTCATCCCGAAACCGATCCAGCAGATCCTGCCACGGGCTCAGCGCCTGGGCAGCCGGCGCTCCGATCAAGCGATTGGCCCGCATATCCAGGATCTCCTCCATCGCCGGGTTGAGATCCACGATCCGATTCTGCTGATCCAAGACAAACATGCCATCTTCCATATTGTCGATCAGCACGTCTCGCGCGATGGGCGTCAAATCCAAGAGCCGATACTGGAACACGCTCTGGGCGAACAACAATCCCCCCAGCATCAGGCCAATGGGGCTGAGGTCAATTCCCGAAAGCGGGATCAGGCGAAAGACGTAGAGCACGTTGGGGATCAAGGATATCACCGTGCCCAATGCCAAGGCGATGGATTGAGTCCGGTAAAGACGGAATGACCGGATAGCTTGACGAATCAACAAAAAGGCACCGATCAGTAAGAGCAGATAGGAATAAGCGGCATGAACCCAGAACCAAGCGCCATAGGAGAGTACGTCTATAAGTAAGAGAAAATCACGGTCTATAAAAGTGTAATCTTGCCAGATCAGCCCGTGCATCTCGGTTGTCCAGACCAAGATCAAGGTCAAGGCAGGGAGCATCAGCAACCCTGCCAAGCGACGGGCGTTCAGCATCCGGCCATACCCGACATATTGCATGGCGAACGCCAGCAAAGCCACGGGCGAGCCGCAGATGAAAATGTATGACACCTTGGCCCAGAAAAGTGTACCCATCGGTCTGGGACTCAGCACCCCCAGGGCCTCGGTCGCGGCCCATCCGGTCACAAAGAGCGCCAACCAACTCAGTTCCTGAGCCGACTGAGTCTCCCGATGACGCCATGCGTAGAATGATACTACCGCCGAGATCGTGGTGGCGATAACCATGGCCATAATGCACAGGATATATTGCCAGATCATCTAATTCTTGCTCTTTTTCTCAAGGGCTGCTACCAGTTCCGTCACCCGGATCGGCTTGCTGAGGTAATCGTCCATTCCCAAAGACAGGTACTGATCCCGATCCTCTTTCATCGCGTTCGCCGTGACAGCGATGATATGGGGCTGCATGTCGTGCGCCATCTCTTGCCGGATGCGGCGTGTGGCCTCCAGCCCGTCCATCTCCGGCATCTGCACGTCCATCAGCACCACATCGTATGGCTGCGCATGTAATCTGTCCAGCGCCTCCACTCCATTGACCGCCAGATCGGCATCATAGCCCAATCGCTCCAGCAGGTGCAGTGCCAGCTTCTGGTTGACGGGGTTGTCCTCCACCAGCAGGATGCGCAAGGGCAAGCGCTCCGCCATCCCAGAGTCGAAGGCCGATTTGCCTTTTCTCGAAGCCCCCTCTGTATCTTCCTTTCCGACAAATAGATCGATCAATACCTCATACAACCTCGAAGCCTTGACCGGCTTGGTCAGATATGCAGCGAACCCCACCTCATCGGCCCCAGGCCCCGGCCGGCCCAGCGAGCTCAGCATCACCAGTGGCAATCCGTGCTCTTTAGCCTCCTGTCTGATCTTCCGGGCCAGTGTCAACCCATCCATCTCCGGCATTTGCATATCCAGAACCACCACATCGAAGGACTCCTCCTTGATCCAGAGCAGCGCCTCGGATGGCGTATCCGTATCCTGCGTGCTCATGCCCCAAGCCTGAGTCTGTAGAGTCAGGATGCGTCGGTTGGTGGCGTTATCATCCACGATGAGCACCCGTCGCCCCTCCAGATTCGGCTGCTCCTCGCGTAGATAGACCGGCTGGGGTCTTGGAGCGATCTCGGCATGAATCGTGAAATGGAACATGCTACCCGGTCCCCCTTTCACTTTCTCCTCAAGCCCCTCATCGGCGGGGACGGGACTCTCCGCCCACATCTCGCCCCCCATCATCTCCACCAGCCGCTTGCTGATCACCAACCCCAAGCCGGTCCCACCGTAACGTCGCGTAGTGGAAGCATCGATCTGGCTGAAGGACTTGAAAAGCCGATCCCGGCGATCGGAAGGAATACCGATGCCCGTATCGCGCACGGAGAAATGGAGTAAGGAGTAGGAAGTATGAGGTGATATATCCACCTCTCCATCCTCTGCATCATACTTACTACTGCTTACCCGCACAACTACCTCACCCTCCTCAGTGAACTTGACCGCGTTGTCGAGCAGGTTGATCATAATCTGGCGCAGTCGGGTCTCATCACCGAAAATGGCGGTGGGGACCTGCTCATCCACCAGGTAGGTCAGCTCCAGGCCTTTTTCCGCTGCCGCGGTCGCCAGAAGATCAACGGCCTCCTCCACGCACTCGCGCAGACTGAAGGGCTCGCGCTCCAGATCCATCCGACCAGCCTCAATCTTGGAGAAATCGAGGATGTCATTGATGATGGTCAGCAGCGTGTCGCCGCTAGAACGGATGGTCTCGGCAAACTCGCGCTGTTCCTCAGTCAGATCGGTGTCGAGCAGCAAGCTCGTCATCCCGATCACGCCATTCATCGGTGTGCGAATCTCGTGGCTCATGGTAGCCAGAAAGGCGCTCTTAGCACGGCTGGCAGCCTCGGCCGCGATGCGTTCTTCCTCGGCCATCTTCATCGCGTGTCTGAGCCCGATGGTGCGCTGCCTGACCTTCCGCTCCAAAGTGCGGTTGTACTCGGCCAACTGACGCTCACTGTGCGCCAGATCGACAGTCAAGCGGTCGGCCTCATTGTGCGCCCTGCGGTTGACCACCGCCAGAACGAGGGCTTGGAATAAGGTAAATACGACCAGTCCATACTGGGCGGCATAACCGGTCTGAATGAGACGTTGCGCTTTAAGGATGTCATTAACGACGCTGGCGGCGAGTACAATGGAGCCCAGCGCGACGGCCCACGCCAGCCCGTTACCTGCCCTGATCGCACACACCAGCACGGAGAAGACCCACACGATCAAGACTCCAGTCAGGATTTCGTAGGGCAGCACCAACTCGAGGCCCACGCCGACGGGTGCGATCATGACCAGCAGAGAGAAATTCAGCCCAATAGTGGCCAGCCAGCGTGCCATTCCGCCCTGGCATTGTTTGGGAAACAGGTCTCGGATGAAGAGCGTGAACACGGGCAGGCCCGCGAAGAAGCCGAGCAACTCTGCTTGCAGGTCCCACCACCAGGCTTTGGGGAGAAAGAGGGTTATGTAATGCTGAGTGCCCATCGTGCGGGCCGCGATAGCCAAGCAGAAGAGCCCAAACCACAGGGCGGGTTTATCGCGGGGACGCAGAATAAAGAGCACCAGGTGGTAAATACTCATAATCACGAGCACGCCGATGCTGAATGCGTTGCCCAGGAGGATGCGATGCATCTCATGCTGCATCTGCCGGGCCAGACCGATGCGCGCCATCCGGTGAGGGCCGCTGGCATCGGGGTTGGTGTAATTGCTGATGCGCCACACCAGGGTGATTTCTGGCTCATAGGGGATAATCGCTACACCCTGCCTGCGACCGGGGACCGAGGTGGCGGAGTTGGTGCCTAGCTCTCCCCGGTGCAGTGTGGGAATGAGGGGCGTGCCGTGCACGTCCAGTGCGTCTATGGTGTATGCACTGTGAGCGTTAGGGACGTGAAACAGCAGATTGTCCGCCGTCTCTCCCTCCATCGGGGGCAGCAGGATGCGCAGGCGCAAGGTAGCGTAGCCGTAGGCCGGCAATTGCGTGCCATCGGGCATCCGGTGACGGTACCATGTGCCTGGCACGGTGAGGGAGGTGGCTTGGCCTTCACCCGGCGCATCCAGCATGCTATCGAGGCTTTCGCTCCAGTAAAAATCCCATTCGCCCGCAAGATTCGCCGGGCCATACGCCTCAAAATCCCAATCGCGGAGATCGAGGAGGCCGTCGATGGCCTTGGGCTGTGCTATGGCTGGAGCGCTGCATCCGCTGAGGCCCCCTAGCGCGAGGGTGAGCAATAGGGTGAGGGCGAATAAGTTTGATCGGCCAATAAAGCGCCTTGGACTGGGTATCATAGCTTTCTGATTCCTAAAGACAGCTTGAGAGACCGCTGTTCCGGCGGAATTCCAGTGGGAACGAAATGATATACAGCTTCTGCCTCGACGCCCTATGAGGCTTTAATGAACTGCCGTAACGCACCATCTACCCTCTCGTATTCCGCCTCAATCTCAGCTAATCTCTGTGATGTGCCGTCAAAAACACCCTGTTTCGCCATTTCCTCTAACTGCTTGCACATCTGGCGCAAATCCTGAGCGCCGAATTCGGCGCTATTCGACTTGAGGCTATGAGCCGCCCGTTGCAATAGTTCTGCGTCTTGACTCTCCAGTGCCTGGTGCATTCGAGCTAGCTCCTGCGGCCCGTCATCCAGAAATGTATGGATTAGTTCCGCTAGGAAAGCATCATCTCCACCGACTGTCTCTCGCAACCGATCCAAAGCGGATAAATCTAAGACATCCGATACTTGATCCGACTTTTTCATTTATTTACCTCTTTTCACACTTCAAGGCCAAGCGCAACGCGCTCGGAGAGCGCTTGACCGCCTTGGGGGTATAA
>CAZDYW010000152.1:0-6794 GCA_964509655.1 uncultured Anaerolineales bacterium | reverse complement strand
GTTCGATGTAAGACAAGATAGAGGTTCGGCCATTGCCGGGCCTCTTTGCTTATAAGAGGGAGGAACTTTAATGTCTGGATATGGCAATCAAGGTCTGAGCGGCAAGCGACTCTACATCGCCGTTGCCGTCTGGTTGGTCTTGGTCGTTGTCGGCGGCTTTTGCACCTGGTACGGCTGGTTCGGCGCGAAGGAAAGCGGCGGAAAACAGCAGGCGGCGGAGGCTACACTCGCCCTCACCGATACAAGCGGGCCAGTCGCCCCTACTTCACAGGCTGAAGCGACGACTGCTCAAGCGACGCCCACGCAGCCTGCTGCCCCCGCTACGGCACCATCTGAGGGAGAGGAGAGCACGCCGGAGGGTGGTGGGGCCGAGGAGGAAGGCGAACAAGAGGAATTCGGCTACGGCATCGCCGTCAACGGCGTGGGCGGCGGAGACCCGAACTACTGGTTGGGACAGGTGGAGAGTCTGGGCTTAGGCTGGGCCAAGCAACAGGTGCGCTGGCACGACTTCTCCGGCACGCCTGGGGAGATGGATTGGAGCGGATTCGACGCCTTCGTGGAGGCGGCCAATAAGAAGAACATCAAAGTGATGTTCAGCGTGGTCGACGCGCCGGATTGGGCACGCAGCTACACCGACGAAAATACGGAGGGCGCACCGCCCGATGAGCTGAGCGTCTTCGCCAACTTCTTGGGCAACATGGTGGATCGTTACAAGGGCCGCATCCACGCCATCGAGGTCTGGAACGAGCAGAACCTGGACCGCGAGTGGGATACCGCCGGCGGGGTCGATCCCGAACGTTATGTCGAGATGCTCCAGTTGGCCTACCAGGCGATCAAGAGCCGCGATCCCAACATCATCGTCATCAGTGGCGCCCTTTCGCCCACCGGTGGCGTCCAATCCGATCCCAACAATCCAGACCGCATCATCTGGATGGATGACTTCCAATATATGGAGCGCACCATCGCCGCCGGGCTGCTCGATTATTGTGACTGCGTCGGTGCCCACCACAACGGGATCAACATGCCGCCCGATGTGGCCTGGGATGAGGGATACGATGATCCGGATGCTCAGTTCCGGGGGCCTTTTGACAACCCACACCACAGCTGGTCCTTCAAATCGACTTTGTGGGGCTACCACGAGCGCATTCAGGCCGCCGGTCGCGACACTCCCCTTTGCGTCACGGAGTTCGGCTGGGCCACGGCGGAGGGCTTCGACGGCTACCCGCCCGGGTTTGAGTTCGCGCTGGATAACACACTCCAGGAGCAGGCCGAGTGGGACGTGGAGGCCTTCCAGTTGATGCGCGAATGGGGCTTTGTGCGCCTGGCTTTCCTCTGGAACCTGAACTACTCTCAACTGGGGTGGGGGCCGGAGGATCCCAACGCTCCCTACGCGCTGCTCGACTTCAACGGCGCCGGTCGACCGGCCTTCGGCGCCGTCGGCTCGATGCCTAAACCGTGAAAGTTGCAAGTTGCAAGTTGCAAGTGGCAAGTGGCAGGTTGCAAGTGACGAATGGCGAATGACGAATGACTACTGATAAACAAGTTTCTGCTGCACCGGTGTGGTGGGTTGAACGGAGTGCGCTTCTGGGATCGGTCGCGCTGATCCTGGGCTTTTTGCTCTTCGCCCTTGTGCTTGGGCTTGGGAGCCTGGGAGTGAATCCCGCGCCCGATCCGGAGGCGCCGCCTACGCCCACCTCTTGGCCTTGTGCGCGGATGGATTCGCCCGAATATGGGATGCAGGCTTTCCTGTGGTGGAACGAGGAGACAGCGCAACGCGATCTGAAGTTGATCCACGAGGCCGGCTTCGGCTGGGTCAAGCAAAACGTGGGCTGGCGGGATGTCGAAGGAGTCTCCAAGGGCCATTATGACTGGTACTTCACCGATCGCATCATCACCGATGCGCGGGAGGCCGGGCTGAACGTGCTGCTGCGGATCGACAGTCAACCCCTGTGGGCACTGCCGCCCGATGGCTCCAATCAGGGCCCGGTCGAGAATCCACAGGACTTCGGCGATTTCTGCCGTGCCATAGCCGAGCGTTACCGAGGGCGCGTGCAAGCCTATCAGGTCTGGAACGAGCCCAACCTATCCCGCGAGTGGCAGAATCAGCCCCCCGATCCCGCTGGCTACGTGGAGCTACTGCGGGCCTGCTACCTGGGCGTCAAGGCCGCCGATCCCGGGGCCTGGGTCATCTCGGCCGGATTGTCTCCCACCGGCAACACACCGCCGGAGGCCATCCCCGACGCTCAATATCTCGAGGCGATGTATGAGGCTGGCGCCGCTCCCTACTTCGATCTGCTGGGCGTCCACGCGCCGGGCTTCAAGTATCCGCCCGAAATCTCCCCCGACGAGGTGGCCGCCCGACACGATGGACATCGCTTCTTCTGCTTCCGCCACGTCGAGGATCTGCGCGAGATTATGGTGCGCTACGGCGACGCCGATAAACAAGTCGCAGTGCTGGAGATGGGCTGGACCACCAACCCGATCCATCCCGAATATGCCTGGTACGCCGTCACCGAGGAGCAGAAGGCGGATTATCTGGTACGTGCCTTCCAGTATGCCAAGGAAAATTGGTCTCCCTGGATCGGCCTGATGACCATCAACTCCCTCGCCGACCCGCGCTGGACCGAGAATGATGAGCAGTACTGGTGGGCCATCACCGAACCCTGCTGGCCGGAGGCCTGCCTGCGTCCCGCCTACCACGCACTGCGCGAGATGAAAAAATAAAGCCGATGAGCGGAGAGCATAAACTTCGTAGGGGCGGGACTCCGTACACGCCCGCCCCCATTTTACAGGACCCATTCGCACCTTACAAAGCCAAGCCCACGACGACTGAATGGGTGATCCTAATCCTCTTGTTAGGGTTGGCCGTTTTCCTGCGCCTGTACCGGCTATCCGACGTGCCGCCGGGCATTCACGACGACGAGATCATCAACGCCGAAATCACCGACCGCCTGCTTTCCGGGGAGCCCATCGCTCCTTTCTACGAGGCCGGCACCGGGAAGCGGGAGACGCTCTTCTTTTTCCTGCTCGCCGCCAGCCGCCTATCGGTCTCCCCCCTACTGGGCAACCCCTACTGGCTGCGGCTGCCGTCGGTGCTTTGCAGCCTGCTGACCATGTACCTGGTCTACCGCCTGGCACGCCGCTGGTTTGGGCCTTGGGCCGCGCTGGTCGCCGCGGGCGGATTCGCGATCTCCTTCTGGCCCGTCTACCTGGGCCGTGAGGCGCTGCGCAGTTGCACCGTCCCACTGGTGGGAGGCGGCATGACGCTGGCCCTCTGGCGCGGATTGAACCAATCTGACAGAGGCGCCCGCGGATGGTTCGCGCTGGCGGGGCTCCTCCTCGGCTTGACCCAGTATACCTATCCAGCCGCCCGCGTTCTGCCCCTCTTCGTGGCTTTGTTCATCGCCTACCTGGCCATCTTCCACCGCGACCGATTGTCCACCCACCGCTGGGGACTGACCTTGTGTGTAGCCATCGGTGCCATCGTCGCTGCGCCGGCCTTGGTTTACATAGCCACACACTGGGGCGAGCAACACCGCATCATGACGCTCAAGGGGCCTCTGGAGGCCTTCCTGACCGGCAATCCCCGCCCCGTGATCTCCTCGACGGTCAAGACGCTGGGGATGTTCGTCTGGCGGGGCGATCCGCAGCCCCATTACAACCTGCCGGGCCGCCCGGTCTTCGGGCCGGTGAGCGGAATTCTGTTCCTCGCCGGCGTGCTCATCGCGCTGCTCGACCTACGGCACCCGGCCAGTGCATTTTGCCTGCTCTGGACGATGACCGCGCTGGTGCCGGGCATGTTGACACAGCCAGCCCCCCATTTTTCGCGCACAGCCGGGGCGCTTCTCACCACCTTCATCTTCCCCGGCATTGCCGTGCGCTGGTTGGTGGATCGACTTAATGAAGTGACCGACAACTCGCAACTTAGCGCCGCTCATCTGATCGGCGCGGCGCTGGTGATACTACTGAGCGTCAACGCGGGCCTGACCTTCCGCGATTACTTCCTGCGCTGGACGGAGCTGAAGGAGGTACGCGCCTTCCACCACGCCGGGCTGGCCGAGATGGCCCGTTACCTCGACCACTCGCCCGAAGCCATCGCTGACACGACGCCGATAGCGGCCTGCACGCCATTCCTGAACGAGGCCCATTTCTTCTGGCGCACCGACCGGCAGGCGCTGCGCTACTTGCTGAATCGGCGCGATCTGCAAATCGGCTGGTACAGCTGCCTGGAGGCCCAACTTTTCCCGCGCGGCGGCGAGGAATCGC
Source organism: uncultured Anaerolineales bacterium (assembly GCA_964509655.1). GTDB lineage: Bacteria > Chloroflexota > Anaerolineae > B4-G1 > B4-G1 > CAZANJ01. The sequence continues at coordinate 2,528 of CAZDYW010000152.1, read as the reverse complement.
GCTACCTCTTCGGCGGCGAGTGGGATTTTGCATCCTTCACACCGCCGGAGTTGACCGGTCAAGCCCAGACCATCGCCGAGTTTCGTGGCGGGCGCTTGGCCCGACTGGACGCCGCGCAAGCGGGCGAATACGGCCTGGAGAATTGGCTGGCCCAGATGTCCCGCCCGGAAGTGCCATCGCCGACCACCTCCTTCGGGGAGATGATGACCTTCCGCGGCTACCGGATCGCGCCCGACGCTCCCGTCCCCGGCGCGGAGCTGGAAGTGCTCACCGCCTGGGAAGTGGATTCAGTGCCGCCCCAGAACCTGTCCATTTTCTTGCATCTATTCGACAGTGATGGTACACTCCTTACCCAGGGCGACGCGCTGGCGGCGCTTTCCGACACGCTCCATCCGGGGGATGTGTTTGTGCAGCGCCATAAGCTCGCTTTGCCCCCCGATATGCCGCCGGGCGAGTACAGTTTGAAAACCGGTTTGTACGTGAGAGACGGGGCCAGAATCCCCCTCGCATCGAGCGCGGACGACGCATTGATTTTGGAGACGGTGAAGATCGGCGATGATAATAATTGACGGATCCCACGGCGAAGGTGGCGGCCAGATATTGCGCACCGCTCTGACATTGGCGGTGCTCACCGGGCAGCCCACGCGCATCGAGAACATCCGCGCCGGGCGTCGGAAGCCGGGCCTGCGTCCGCAGCATCTCACAGCGGTACGGGCAGCGGCCGCGGTGTGCGACGCCCAACTGGAGGGCGATGAGCTGGGCTCCCAGGCCATCTCATTCGTCCCCGGCGGGCCGGCGCGTTGTGGCGAATACACCTTCGACGTGACGGAGGCCGCCGAGGGCGGCAGTGCCGGATCGGTAGGCCTGGTTCTGCAGACGCTGCTTCTGCCACTGGCGCTGACCAAAGGCGCATCATACCTGACCTTGCGCGGCGGCACGCATGTGGCCTGGGCACCATCGATTTCCTACGTCGAGCACGTCTTCCTGCCCACCGTGGCCCGCATGGGCCTGCAAGCCGAAGTGGAACTGGAGCGCTGGGGCTTCTACCCGGCCGGGGGCGGCGAGGCGCACGTCGTGATCGAGGGCCAAGCGGAAACGCCACAGCCCATCACGATGACCGAACGCGGAGCCCTGCGGCGCATCTGGGGCATGGGCGTGGTGACCAACCTGCCGGCCCACATTCCGCAGCGCATGGCGAACCGTGTCCGCAACGTGCTGGGGGAAGCGGGGCTCTCTGTCGATGTGGAAGCGCGGCGACTGCGCAGCGTCGGGCCGGGAGCCGGCGTTTTTCTCTTCGCCGAGTATGAGCACGCGGTCGCCGGTTTCACCGCCTACGGGCGCAAGGGCCTGCCCGCCGAGCGCGTCGCCGAGGCCGCCTGTGATGAACTTTTGACCCACCATCACAGCGGCGCGCCGGTCGATCAACACCTGGTCGATCAATTGGTTTTGCCGATGGCCCTGGCGGCGGGCTCGTCGCACGTCATCACCGCGCGGGTGACCCATCATCTTCTGACCAACATCTGGGTGGTGCGGGAATTTCTGGCGCGGGATCCGGCCCACGAGATTGACATCCGCGTTGAAGGGCAGGAAGGAAGTCCAGGTGAGTTGTTAGTGGAAGGGAGCGGGTCGTGATAGAAATCGTCTTTCTGGGAACTTCCGCGTCGGCGCCGTCGATCCATCGCGGCCTTTCGGCGCAGATGGTGCTGCACAAGGAGTACCGCTTCCTGGTGGATTGTGGCGAGGGCACCCAGCGCCAGATACTGCGCAGCGGATTGGGTTTCAAGCGGCTCAACAAGATATTTCTGACCCACGGGCACCTGGATCACATCCTGGGCATCGGGGGCCTGATCTCCACCTTCGCCCGTTGGGAGGCGATTGAGCGCATCGAAATCTACGGCGGGCGCTGGGCGCTGGAGCGAGTCTACGATCTGATCTACGGCGTAGTGCTGCGCGGCGCCAAGCCGGATATAGAGATCGATTTCATCGAGGTGCAGCCAGGCGTGGTCCTGGAGGATGACGAATTTGAGGTATCGGCCTTTCCCGTCTTCCATCGCGGGCCGAGCCTGGGGTATACGTTCCGCGAAAAGCCGCGTCGGCCTTTCCTCAACGACACAGCGGAGGCTCTGGGCATCCCGGCCGGGCCGGTGCGCAGTCGGCTGGTCGCCGGTGATACGGTGACGCTGGCCGACGGGCGGGTGATCCACCCAGACGATGTGCTCGGCCCACCGAGGAAAGGCGCGAGTCTGGTCCACGTGGGCGACGTGGGGCGGACGGACAATTTGCTGAATGTCGCGGAGGACGTCGATTTGCTGGTCATCGAGGCCACCTATCTAAAGCCAGAGGCGGATCTGGCAAAGCAGTTCGGGCACCTCACGGCGGCCCAGGCGGCCCAGTTAGCCCAAGCCGCCGGTGTGCATCAGTTAGTATTGACCCACGTCTCGCGGCGTTATCGCGAGTCGGACATTCTGGACGAGGCACGGGAGATATTTCCCAACACCATCGTCGCCCGTGATTTTGATCGTTTCCGC
>CAZDYW010000151.1:4498-6837 GCA_964509655.1 uncultured Anaerolineales bacterium | reverse complement strand
GCCTCGGTTCCGGCCAGCGCTTCGACATAGCTCTGGGTGAAGCGCAGATCGCGCACCGGCGTCGTCAGCTCGCCGTCCTCGATCAGGAAAACACCGTCGCGCGTCATGCCGGTGATGACCGCCTCGCGTGGGTGGACGGTGCGCGTGTACCAGAAGCGGGAGACGTAGAGCCCGTGCTCCACACCGGCGACCATCTCCTCCAGCGTGGATTCGCCGGTGCCCATAAAGGTCTGCAGCGGTACCGGCCCGAGTCGCGCTGAGTTGAGCCATTGATTGAAGGGATTGGCCGCCGGTAGGGCGTGGCCCGTGGTCCGCTTGCCAGCTTGGGCCGCCCGCGCCCGATCATAGACCGCTTCGCCGACCACACCATCGCGCACGATGTCCACCCGACGGCGGGGCATGCCCTCGAAATCGAAGGGCAGCGGCCAACCGGCCTGATCCAGGCCATCATCCCAGATGGAGATCAAGGGCGAGAGCAATTGCTCCCCTTGCCGCTCGCTCATCCAGCTTCTGCCCTCATGCACGGGGTCCGCGCCGGCGTCGAACCCCAGCGTTTCCAGCAGATCGTGGGCAGCTTGCGGCCCCAGCACGACCGGGTAAACGCCCGGCTCGATGGGCTGTGGATTGCGGCTACGCAGCGCCTGGTCGATGACTCCCCGGCCCTGCGCCACGACATCGACCTCGTCCAACTTCCAGGAGGCGTCGGCGGCGTAGCCGGAGCTGTCGTCCGTCATCACCACTGTGGTGAAATCGGCCATCGTGGCGGGGTGATGGACGAAGAGGCCGTGACTGTTGGCGACGGCGTACTCGTGTATACTGGTGCGGAAGGCCCCGGCGGCGACGCAGCCGGCCTCCTCCGCCAGCCGACAGATGATGCTCACGGGTTTCGCCCGCTCGGCAGGCCCACATCCGGCGGTGGGCTCATCGAAGGCCAAGACCTCCGGCACGTCGACCGGCTCCGGTAAGCCGGGAAATTCGGGGTCCTCCGGCAGAAGCTCGGCGGCGGCGATGGCGGATTCGACCGCCCGCTCCAGCCCGGCCTTGGTGAGATCGTTGGTCGTCGCCACGCCCGCGCGTCGCCCCAATATGGCGCGCACCACCAGATGGCGATTGGCCTCCGCCACGTGCTGGTGGATGGTGTTGTTGGCGAAGCGGGTCAGTTGTTCGTCCAGCCCCAGTAAGACCGCCTCGGTCTCGTCTGCCGGTGAGAGTGAAAGTGTGCGCTTGAGTAATCTCTCGGTCTCTTGACGTCCAAGCATGATTGTTCCTCCTTTTGCCGGGTGTGGGAGCTCGGCCTGCTCGACATTGCAGAGGCGGCTCCCACGCCGCCTGATTATTGAGCCTCGCGCTGCGCCACGATGAGCAAGCCGCCGCCCTTTTCGCCTTGGGGAACCTCGGCCTCGTAATATGAGCGCCAGCGGCGGCTCAATCTCCGCACGACGAAGCGCCGCAGGAGCGTTTGGTACCCCAGGCTCCGCAGGCGCGGCGATGCCAAAAGACTCCAAATCGACCGGCGCTGGCCGACGCCGTAACGAGCATTCATCCTATCCCAGAAGCGTTCCACCCGCTCCGGGATGTAATAACGTGCCTTGAGCAGCACCATCCCGGTCGCGCCGAGGCGAACGCTCCATTCCTCCGGCGTGTGGTAGTGGTGGTGGGCCAGGCGCTGGTCTACTGTGGCGGCGTATGCCTCGGCGCCCTGTGGATCGCCGGTCTCCATCCGCCGCGCGTAGCCATCGAGGAAGCGGCGGAAGGCGTCGGAGGGCACGGTGAAGATGAATCTCCCCCCCGGTCGCAGGACGCGCCCCACTTCGTGCAAGACCGGCTGCAAATCGGGGATGTGCTCCAGGACGGAGTTGCTGAAGACGGTGGCGAAGGAGGTACTGGGGTAGGGCAGATGATGCCCGTCGGCCTGATCAACGTGGAGATACATTTGGGATCGTTTCGCGCGTCGCAATTGATCCCACCAGGGGTCGAAGCCCACGTCGATGGGGTTTTCCTCGCCGAAGAGCGCCTCGGCGATCAGCCCGTCGCCGCAGCCCAGGTCGAGCAGGGGGCGTTGATACTCCTCTTCCGCCGCCACGCGCAGCTCGACCGCCCGCCACAGCGCCACCGGTGGGGCGAACCAGTACCTCATCAGCAATTTGGTAAGATAATCTCGTTTCATTACAATGGGAGAGTATACCGCAGGCGTGGAGAGGTGTCAACGTGGAATTCGCGCTGTTCAATCAGAAGCCCCGCTGCCTGTCGGCGGCGGGGCTTATCGGCGGGGATGCGAGCACCGGCCTGAAGAGCCGGTGCTGGAGTTTTTAGCGATTATCCAGCACCGTCTGTTCTAC